>JBEGWF010000065.1:0-17003 GCA_041177965.1 Verrucomicrobiota bacterium
CGAACCAGTCGGATGGCCTGCAGGGCATCGTTCACCGCATTCGTGCGCACATCGTAGCCATCGGCCCGCAACCGGTTGCGCAGGATGATCGTGCTGACGCCGAACTGGTGGAAATAGGGCACGAAATCGGCGCTCTCCGAGCCGACATTGAGTGTCCGGTGCCCACCCCCGGCCGCGAGGATCACCGCCGCTCCGGTGTTGAGCCCGCCTTCCACCGTGTGCACCTCGATGGAGGGATTGTGGATGTTGGTGATCCAACCGATCCGGCCCGCGACCGATTTGCTCAGATTGTAATGCTCGGCTTCGCGGATCCGGCGGGCGTCGAGTTGTGGGGAATCCGGCGGATACAAAGGAATGACAATGCCGCCTTGGACGATGGGCTGCGGCGCGTAGGGAGCCTCATTGGTGGGGCCGGGACTGGGCACACCCAATGGAAGCGGCAGTTCGGGCCGAGGGGCTTGGGCCACCAGCGACGGAGCCGTTCCGAGAGCGAGGCAGCACAGGCAGGCGCTCAGATTCCGAAAGAAGGACGAACAGGTCATGGGATCCGGCATCAGGATGATCGGCCGCCCGCCGAGGATCAATGACGGCGAGAATGGTCGCCGGGGCCTCCCCGGTGTTGGGAAACGATTCCGAGATCGTCGGCACAGGATTGGATGCCGGTGCAACGCGTGACGATCCGTTCGAGTCGTCGATAAAGGCCGATGCGGCCCAGCGGCCCGTTGCACCATCCGGTGGTGATGCAATACGCGGTCTGATGAGGTCGCCGATGATGCCTGCGGTGTTCGGCGTGACCCGGGACGGACCACGATCCTGGAGCCATCGGATGATGGAGGAGGGAGACGCGCGATGCGCCCACAGATGAAACCGGTCGGTGAACATGCCCACGCCTCACAAGCCGGGGCTGATGACCCCGGAGGCTTTGCTCCGAGCAAAGCGATCCGGCAGAGTGAAAACGCTGCATCCAAATCCGACGGATGGGCGGATCCACAGCAACGAAGCGGGTCTTCCATGGACCGGATACCGACATCCGTCGGAGACCTGCAGGATTCGGATGACGCAACGCATGAACACATCGATACGCGGGGTGCTTTGGATCTGCTGGTGGTTGGGGCCGTTGACCGGTTTCCACCGACTGCACTCCGAGGAGGCGCGGGTTCGTGCCCAATGGAACGGGGCGGCCGCACGCGTCTCGGTGATCGGTTCGGCGAAGGAGGAATGGTTTCTTGAATCGTCCACCCGCCTGACGGATTGGATTCGCGATCCCGATGCACCCCCATTGGCGTCCGGGTCGGAAACCGGCGCGCCCGAGCGTGCCATCCCCGGTGCCGCCCTCGCGCCACAGGCATTCCTCCGCGCGGTTCGGACGGGTGGGCTCTTCGACGACACGTTCATGCGGACTTTCCACCTGCGCTTCCAGCAACCGAATTGGAGGGAGTTGCTGGTGCAGGCCCACGGCACCGACTCGAACGTGGTATGCCGCTTGGAATCGGACAATGGCCTGGTGCTGGATGGGGTGGGGGCCCGCTACAAGGGTTACAGCTCCTTCGCGCCGGATCGCGACAAGAACTCGCTCAACATCACCCTGGATTTCATCCATCCGAGCCAGCGGTTGCTCGGTTACGAAACGCTCAACCTCAACAACGGTTGGGGCGACCCGACCCTGATTCGGGAAGCTGTTTATTTCGGGGTCTTCAGGCGCTATGCCCCGGCACCACGGGCGGGGATCGCCCGGTTGTTCATCAATGAACAGAACCGCGGTGTCTATTCGCTTGCCCAGCAGGGGGACAGCGACCTGATCCGGGAATGGTTTCCCAGCGCCTCGGGTGATCGCTGGAGGACGCCCAACAAGACCCAAGGGGCGTCGTCCTTCCAGTGGATCGGCACCGATGTCACCGAATACCAACGGCACTACGAACTGAAGACCACCCCAAACTCCACCAACGCGTGGCATCGGTTGGTCCGGGCCATCGACGCACTCAACAACACCCCGGCGGCGCAGCGGTCGACCGTGTTGGACGGGTATTTTGCGGTGGATGCCTGGCTGTGGTTCCTGGTCCTCGAGAACCTCTTCGTCGAGGACGACAGCTATTGGCACAAGGGGGCCGACTACAGTTTCTACTACGAGCCCGAGAGCGGACGCATCCATCCCCTCCAACACGATGGCAACGAGGCATTCGTGAGTTCGTTCTCGGAGTTGTCGCCCGTCGACGGCGAATCCGACGCGAATCGTCCGTTGTTGAAGCAATTGCTCTCGGTGCCGGAGTGGCGCCAGCGGTATCTGGCCCACATGCGGACCGTCCTCGACGAGTCGTTCAACCCCGAGGTGCTCACGCCGTGGATCGACCGTTTGGCGACGATGAGCGGACCGGCGATCCTGGCCGATCCCATCCGCCCCATGAGCGACTCGGAATACAGGGACGGACTCCTGGAGATGAAGCGCTTCGTCACGAATCGATGCGCGTTCCTGAGGAATCATTCCGAACTGAACGCTGTGGCCCCCAGGATCCATTCCGTCACCGAACCCCCATCGCCAACCCCCGAGGCGGGTGCCGTGATCACGGCCCGGGTCGGTGCGGCGATGCCCGGAGGCAAGGTCGGCTCGGTCTGGTTGCATCACCGCAGTGCGAACCACGGCCGGTTCGAGATGATCCGGATGTGGGACAACGGGACGGGGGGCGATGGTGTCGCGGGCGACGGCATCTATGCGGCCACGACCCCTGCTCGACCGGCCGGAACCCGGGTCCGGTACTACGTCGAGGCCCGCAGCCCGGATGGAGTCGGAACCACACGCTTCCACCCGGCCCGAACGGAGCGGGCGGCACTGGCGTACACGGTGATCCCGTCGTCGAACGGTTCCTCGCCGGTGAGGATCAACGAACTGGTGGCCGACAACGGTGCCGTCATCCGGGATCATCAGGGCGAATTCGAGGATTACGTGGAGTTGCACAACCCCTCGAGCCATCGGGTCTCTCTGGAAGGTTGCCACCTCAGCGATGATCCGGCCCAGCCCCGCAAATGGCGCTTTCCTGCAGGCACCATCCTGGAGCCCGGCGGATTCCTGGTCGTGTGGCTGGATGAGGACGGGCCGGACCTCCCGGGGCTGCATGCCAATTTCAAGTTGGACCGCGATGGCGAGACCGTGCTGCTCGTCGATCGTGACGATCGATTCAATGCGCTGCTCGATTCGGTGACATTCGGGAGGCTGTCGCGCGATCAGGCGTGGGGAAGGTCCTCTTCCCAACCCGACACCTTCCGGACCCTGTCCCCCAGTCCGGGCGCACCCAACCCGTGATTCGACGGTCGAATCGAACAGGAGGCCCCGACCGCGAGGTGGAGGCCCTCCCTGCGGTGGCGCTCAGGGCTGGATCGGGCTCACCAACCGGAAGAGGCGGGAATCGCCGGTGACCGGGAGCGGGACGGAGATCTCCGCCATCCGGTCCTCGGCCTCGGCCGCGATATCGACATGGCGCTTCCAGGTGATGGGGCCGATTCCCGAGGCTTCCAGCAACGTGTAGGAACGACCCGCCTTGGCGTCCCATTGCAGGCGGGCCGAACCGCCGCCGGTTCCTCCATCGCCCGCAACCGACGGTGTGACCCGGAGCCGCAACAGGCTCTGCCGGTCGCGGGGATCGGTGCCGGCCAGGAACTCGTCGCGATTGCTCTGCCCATCGCCATCGGCGTCCAACAACCGGTCGTCGAGGCCGGGGTTCAACGCGTACCGGAGTTCCCAGGCATCGGGCAACCCGTCCCGATCGGCATCCATCCCGCCGTCGGTCGCGGTGCTGGTGAGGCTCCACTCGCTGTTCACCACCTGGGCACCCTTGGAATCATACCCCTTGATCCGGACCGTGTTCCGACCCAGTCGGAGGACCGGAGTCGCCTGCCAGGTCGTGGTGTTGATCCACCGGACGCGGTTGGTTCCCTCGGGCCCCTCGACCACCAATTCCTTGAGGTCCAGGCCGGCGAGGCCCTGGATGAGGCCGGTGTTCGCGGTGACCAGCGAAGGATCGACAGAGGGGGCCGTGACCCGGAACGGGGTGGTCGCGGGCAGCCTGCCGCGCACATAGGCCGAGCGCTGCTCCACGTAGCCGCGGATGCCGCCGAAGCTCTGTCCCGCCAGAGTGCCGAAATGGTCGATCCACGGACCGAGGTATTGGACGTTGTAGGTGGTGGTGATGAGGTCCAGCAGGTGGGCCTGATAGCGCCGCTGGTTGACCGGCAGATTGAAGAGGCGCGCGATGTTACCGGTGGCCCGCTGGAGGGGCGAATTGGCGGCGGCCCCGAAGGCGAAATCCATGTCCCACAGGAAGGGCAGGGCCCGACCATCGCTGGGCCGGAAATAGATCATGAAGTTGTGCGGGTTGTCGTAGGGATAGGTGTCCACCAATCCGAACAGCGACTGGAAGGCCACCGCCCGGAGCCACACATCCACATCCATGAGTCGCTCGGACTCCTGCTCGAGGGCCGTCCCGCTGAGCGACATCGCCTTCGCCAACGCCATGATGGGAGCATGGGTGGAGGTGGAGCGGTTGTTCTCGGTCAGGAAGAACCAGCGGTAGACCTCGGGGTCATTGCCGAGGTTGCCGATGTCAACGCCGGTGACTTCGTCCGGTTGGGGGCGCTTGATGCCCTCACGGCCGCCGCCGATCGTGGTGGTCGGGTAATAGATCAGCTCGAGTTTGAAGACATCGCCGTCGGATCCGTTCTCGAATTGGGAATCGAGGAACACGTCGCCATACTTGGCCAGGATCAGCAGCGCCGTTCCGGTCAGATCGGTGCGCGGGGGGATCACGTGGACCAGGTCGTCGTACATGCCGGGCAGGCCACCGGCATGCTGGAGGGCGTGCTTGAGGACGATCTCATCCTGGTCGCCGCCGACGCCCGTGTACCCGCCGGAACGGTCGATGGAGATGCCGGCATGGACGCCGCGGAAAAGGTGGTCCGGGGGGAAATTCAACGTGAGCCCCACCCGGCCGGCATCCAACCGGCCGCGCTGACTGCCCTGGAGATGCACCCCCACGTCGTAGAAGACCTCCCGCTCGTCGTGGACCACCGTGGCACCCAGGAACTCGTTGCTCATGACGTTGGTCTCGGCGTAGAGGAGGGTCCGATCGGCCGCGGTCATCAGCACCCGCAGGTTGTGGAGCGATCCGAGGCGCTCCCGGCCGTCGGCCACGCCGACCAAGGCCCGCGATCCGGGGCCGGCCGCGGGGCACCAAGACACGGCCCCACGGGCGTCGGTGGCCGACAGGTAGAACTGCAGAACAGCCCCGGCCGGTGATCCCGGGATCTCCCCGGTCACCCGACCCGTGACGTCCACCACAGTCGCCTTGGATTGCCAAGCGCCGCCGTTGACCGACCAATGCAGACGGACGTCCGCGAGGCCATCGGCATCGGTGGCGCGGGCGGTCACCGTGACCGGTTGGCCAGCGGCGGGGACGGCGGGGCTATGGCCGAGGGATTCGAAGGTGGGGCCGAGGTTGGCCACCCCGCGGGAATTGGCCGCGCCCGGGGTGCCGTGTCGGGTCGGCCGCGGCAGGTCGGTGGTCTTGGCCACCCGGTTGAAATACAGGCGGGTGTTCAATCGCGGACACCCCTTCAGGTATCGGGCCCGAAACGTGACCTCGTACTCGCGGCCGTTCACCACCGACTTGTTGTTGGCGAGGGTGGTCTCGAGGTGGTTGTGCATGTGCTCGGTGGGCCCGGTGGCCACCAGACGGAGCACACGGTTCCCGGGCTGATCCGGATCATCGATCACCCGACTGAGGCGATGGGTGCCGAGGCTGCGCCACGCGGTGAGCCCGGTTTCGAAGTCGCCGTTCTTGAGCAACGACACCGCAGTGGCGGTGCCGGGGGATTCCACCACCTGGAGGTCGTCGATCAGGCATTCTCCCGCATCGAGCAGGCCCATCACCCATTCGTTCCACAGCGTGGGGCCCGGGGCGGAGACCGCCCTGGTGCGATACGAATGCCGCACCCAGGACGATCGGGACGATTCATCACTGGCCGCCCAGGCCTCGGGCGAGGCGTTGTCCGCCCAGGGATCCTGCAGTTCCAGACTGGAACCCCCGCCATCGGCGTCCGTAGGCCACCGACCCGAATCCGCGTAGTCGACGACATCGGCCGGATTGCCGTCGGCGTCGGAAAGCACGAGGCGCTCACCGGAGCGGGACAATTGCCCCGAAAACGGACCCAGCACCCGGACCGTGGGATTGTCCGTCCGCAGGATCTCCGGCTTCTCGGCCACCACCAGGAACTCGCCGGCCTTCAGAAGCGTCCCGGCCGGGAACCGGAAACGGATCCCGTCGGACATCGACCATCCGGAAAGGTCGATCTCGGCGTCACCCCGGTTCAGGAGTTCGATCCAGGTCCCGGAAAGCGTGCCATCCGGAGGCCGGTAGAAGATCTCGTTCAGCACCACTTGGCGTTGCAGTCGGACCTGATTGGTGGCTCCCGGGCTGGGGAGCGTCGGGAAGAGCCAGGGCCCCGTCCCGTCGGGGAAACGCGCCTGCGGTCGGGGACCGATCACGAGGGCGTCGATGACGGACGCTCCGCCGGGCAGGGTGAGCAGCAGGTGATCCCCCTCGGTCGGGCGGAATCCCAGGACCGAGGCCGGGAAGGCGAGGATTCCGCGGGGTGGCAGCACCACGCCGGCAGGCACGGTCCAGGCCCCGTCCGAGGCCCCGCTCCGGACGATCCGGAATCCCTCGAGGGACAGGCTCTCGGCCGTGGTGTTGGCCACTTCGACCGCGAACGCCGGCCCCGTCGCTGTGACCTCGTTGAGGCGGACACCGGTCTGCAGCGGATCGGGCAGATCCACCACCGAAAGCTCGGCCTCGAACCAGAGATCATCGAGCCCATCGACCGCCTGATGCAGTTCAGCGGCGAGGACGTTGGTGCCGGCCCGCAGGCTGCCGGGCGGGAGGAGGATTTCGATCGGTGCGGGGATTCTTGGGCGGGAGACCAGGGCGGGGGTCTCCGGTCGAAGCTCCCCGGTCGGCAGGTTGTCCCGGTGGACTTCGCGGCCATTCAGGTAGAACGCGGCTCCGTCATCGACCACGGCCTTCAGCTTGAGAAGGGCGTTGATCCAACTCGGAGGCGCGACGAATCGGGTGCGAAACCAGGCGGCCTGGGTGACCGAGGGGGTCAGGCGACTGTCGGGCTGGAATCGGCTGCGGGCCGTTCCCTGCACCTGAGCTCTGAAACCCGCCGGGTTGGGGGAGGTCGAGTCATTGGCCCAGACGAACTCGAGGGAGTTGGTGCCCGAGATGAATCCGGTACTCACGGTGAACACCGGGCTCAAGGCCTGGAATCCTTCATGGCTGAAGCCCACGCTGCGACCGTTGAGGAGCACCGAGGTGATGCGGTTGTCGGCGGCGGCCCGGATCCGGAGTTTCGCGGAATCGGGGTTGAAGGCGCCGAGGTCGAATTCGGTGCGGTAGCGATAGGTGCCGGCGGCGACGTTGGCCGTTCCCGGGTTCACCGGTCCCAGCCACATCGAGCCGGCGTCGTTGGCCATCCAGGCGGGGTGGCCCGCAATCACCAGGGCCGGTGCCGGCGGAGGTGGGGAGACCGCGTGAGCCGAGGCCACCACCGTGTAGTGCGGATCCCGGGCTCCCGGGGAGAGCACCTTGCCCGTCTCGGAGAATCCCGTGCCGAACAGCGTCGGGATGGGCACCTCGGCTCCCGAGGGCGTCGGTGCGTCGCCGCCGAAGAAGGGCGTCGTCGATGACCTCCAAGCGGGATCCCCGTCATCGCCCTGGGTCCAGGCGGTCCCGGAGGATCCCGGCACGGCCGAACGTTGCTGCCAACTCTGGGAGCCGGGAACGAGGACGGGCAGGGCCCCTGGGACGAGGGCGGGAAAATTGCGGGTGCCGGGGGTACCGCCGTTCTGCGCGCTCGGCCGCCAGTGGATCGTCGGGGCGGTGGCGTCGGTCTCCCGCACCTTGGCGAGGCTGGGTCCATGCCCGTCGGGAGCCACCGGCCATTCCGAATCCGTGCCGTATTCCAGCACATCCATGAGCCGCTGGTTGTTGTTGCGCAATTCCAGGGTCTCACCCGAGTTGGACAGCCGGCCCTGGAAGGGGCCCAGTACCCGGGTGACACCGGTTTCCCGAAGCGCCGCCGGATTGGCGGCGACCACCAGCAGGCCTCCGCCCTCGAGGACCGTGCCCTCGGGAAACACGTAGTCGATGCCCCCCGAAAGTATCCAACCGGAAAGGTCCATGTTGACCGCCATCTGGTTGTGCAACTCGAGCCATTCGAGCGAGGACTCCCGCTCCGCCGGATGATAGTGGACCTCGTTGAAGACCACGGTGCTGTCGGCCCCGAGGCGTGGCAGGAGGCTGCACAGCACGGCGAGCCAGAGCGTCAGGCCTGACCGCCATCGCCGGACGGCAGGCCCCATGCCGGATCCCTGAGTCCGGCGTCCTGAGGATGAGGAGGCGATCGTGGTGATGAACAAGGCTCGCGGGCGGATTTCCGGATCGTCAAGCGGGTTGTCGGCACGGCCTTGAGCGGCACCCGAAATCCTCCCGGGACACGCTGGCGTCGAAGCCCTGATGACGCTAGGGTTCTTCCATGCATGCGGAGGTTTCCAAAAAGGGTGTCCGTCTTCTGGGTCTTTTCTTGGCCGCGGCCTGGTTGGGATCCGTTCCGGGTTCCCGCCTGCCCTTGTTGGCGCAATCGTCGGGCAACGGAACCGTTCCCCGCGGAAAGCCGATCCAGCCCCTGTCGAAGGATGCCAAGGCCGAGACCGCGAAACCGGACCCCTCCAAGACCGCTATTCCTGCGAGCACCGCGGGAGCAACCAATGCCGCCGCCCTGACGCCGGTGGCCAAGCCCGGGTTCGCGTCCGTCGGTTTCGACGTGCTGTCCACCTTCAAATACGACGTCCCCGAGGATGCCCCGGCCGCGAAGGACAAAGCGCCGGCCGACGCTTCGGCCGCCGATCCCGATACCCAGATCCCCGCCACCGTGAAGGCCTTCAATGGCAAGAAGGTGGCCGTGAAGGGGTTCATGTTGCCCCTGAAGGTGGAGGGAGGATTGGTCACGGAGCTCCTGCTCATGCGCGACCAGTCGATGTGCTGCTTCGGCACCGTCCCCAAGATCAACGAATGGATCGCGGTGAAGATGGGGCCCGCCGGCATCAAGCCGGTGATGGATCAGGCGGTGACGCTCTACGGAACGCTCAAGGTGGGGGCCATGCGTGAAAACGGTTATCTGGTCGGCATCTACCAGATGGACGGCCTCCAGGTCGATGGCCCCCCGGGCTCCTGAGCCCACTCTTCAATGAGCCCACTCTTCAAGAATCCCTGCGGGCTTCCAGGAATTGCTTGAGCGCCTGGGCCATCGTGCCCCCGAACCCGTCGACCTGCTCGATCTCGTGGATCGGAGCCAGACGCAGTCGCTGGATCGATCCGAATCTTCGCAACAGCGCCTTCTTCCGCGCGTCGCCGATGCCCGGGAATTCATCGAGGATGCTCTCGCTGATCTTCTTCAAGCGGAGTTGGGCGTTGTAGGTGTTGGCGAATCGGTGGGCCTCGTCCCGCACCCGCTGGAGCAGCTTGACGGCAGGGCTGTCGAGCCCGGGTCTCAACGGATCCCGCTCGCCCGGCAGGTGGATCTCCTCGAATTCCTTGGCCAGGCCCAGGATGGGAATGTGGGACAGGCCCAGTTTGGCCAATTCAGCGCAGGCCGCATTGAGTTGACCCTTGCCGCCATCGATCAGGATGAGGTCGGGCAAGCGGGGGCCGGCGGCCGCCTTGGGTAGCCAAGGCCGGTCGGGAGATTCGGCCGCGATGCCCGCAGGGGTGGCCGGTGACTCCGGAACGTCTCCAGCGTCGCCCTCGGCGTCGGCCTCGGCGTCGACGGGGTCCGCGACGGTCCCTGGATTCCCCGTTTCCCGGTCTTCACGGACCTCGCGCTGCAGTCGGCTGTAGCGGCGCTGGATCGTCTCAGCCATCGAGGCGAAGTCGTCCTGGGTCCGCACCGACTTCATCCGGAAGCGCCGGTAGTTGGCCCGGTCGGGGCGGCCGTGCCAGAAGCTGACCATCGAGGAGACGATGAAGGTCCCGCTGATGTTGGAGATGTCGAATCCCTCGATGCGGGCCGGAGGATCGGTCAATCCCAGCAAGCGGCCGAGTTCGCGCAGGTCGGATTCCGGGTGCACGGCCACGGGCAGCGTGTAGGGAATGCGCTCGAATTTCTCGGTCTTCAGGGTGGTGCGCTTCAGGTCCTCCAGCGCGTCGCGGAGTTGGGCCGCCTTCTCGAATTCCAGGTTCGCGGCGGCCTTGCGCATCTCGCTCTCCAGTTCGCTGCGCAGTTCCTCGGTATGTCCCTCGAGGAACCCGATGCCGGCACGCACCTGTTCGAGGTACTGATCGCGGGTCACGTTGCCGATGCAGGGGGCCGTGCAGTGCTGGAGATTGCCGTAGAGGCAATGGCGGTAATCCGACTCGTTGGGATGCAGCGGGCGGCAACCGCGGAGCTTGAACTTCCGCCGCATGAGGGTCAGCGCCCGGCGCACGCTGCCCGAATGCGCAAAGGGGCCGAAATACAGGCATCCGTCGTCCTTGCGCAGTCGGGTCAGCGTGAAGCGCGGGATGGGGTCGTTGAGGTTGACCTTCAGGAGCAGGAAGCGCTTGTCGTCCTTCAGATCGATGTTGAAGCGTGGCTGGAACTCCTTGATGAGCCGGCTCTCCAGCAGCAACGACTCGGCCTCGTTCTTGACCGTGTGCCAGTCGAAGTCGTGGATGGCATCGACCAGGGCGTTGAACTTGAGGTCCCAGCCCATGCGTCGGGAGGGGTGGAAGTACTGGGACACCCGTTTGCGGAGATCCCGCGCCTTCCCGATGTAGATAACCGTGCCGAAGCGGTCCTTGTGCAGGTACACCCCGGGACGGTGGGGCACCGTGGACAGCTTGTTGCGGATGTGGTCGGTGATCGGCATGAACCCGGCCTGGGCATCTCGCGGACCGGACCGGTATCCTTCACCGTTTCCCCGCGTTCCGCCAGTCGCCTGCTCGAGGGGGCCCGCCTTGACCGGTGTGCGACACGTCGGGTTGGGGCCTATTTGAGATCCTCGCCGGCCAGGCCACCGACGGTCCAATCGAGGTTGTAGATCAGCTTGGCGCCGTCCTTGAACGGCGCGTTGAGCCGGTCATACAGGGCGAACTCGCTGTGGCCGTCGACGAAGAGCAGCGACATGCCCCGGGGGCCGTGGGCGGCGGCGCCGGTGCCCTTGTAGATGTCGTTCCACTTGCCCTTGTTGCTCGAGAAACAGGGTGAGATCGCCTTCTTGGTCGGCGACTTCACCTCGGAGACCTTGCGCACCTGCAGCACGGAGCTGTCGTTGTTGTGGTAGAATTGGTTGTAGTAGTAGTACGAGCAGGGGAAGAGCAGTTCGTTGGTCTTGATGGGGTAGTTGTTGGCCATCGTCCACTCGAGGTTGAACCCTCGCCCCTTTTCCGACGGGCAAAAATAGAACGACCGCGCATTGGTGCTGATGTAGGGATCCATCAGCTTGAGGAAGTCCACGAAGCCCATCTGCGGCCAATCGCGACCGGAGTAGGGGAACTGGTCGTTGGAATCGCCGGTGTACATGGCGAAGGTCATCCCGATCTGCCGCAGGTTCGAGGTGCAGCGGGCCTGCAGGGCCTTGGTCTTCCCCTTGGCCAGGGCGGGCAGAAGCATCCCGGCAAGGATGGCGATGATGGCCACCACCACCAGCAGCTCGATCAGGGTGAAGGCGAGGCGCGAACGATGAGAAAGGGTGGGTGGCTTCATGGCGTGCGGCCGGGGAGACTGCGTTGGATCCAACTCGCGGGAATCCCGGCTCGCAACGGCAAAAAGCGTATCCCGCGACAGGAGAGCGGGTGTGGCCCCCACAACTCCGGACGCGACAATCCGCAGTGACCGCCCACACTCCCCGCCATGTGGCGATGGCTCCCGATGAGGCCGAGGTGGTGGGGCTGCTGGGGTTTCTGGGCGACCCTGATCGCCGGTGCCGATGCCCGATGGGTTTCCGTGACCGGGTTCGATCGCTTTGAACGCGAGTCCCCCGATGCGTCGGTCTGGGTCTCGCCCGAATGGGCCTCGGCCATCCCGTTCCGGGAACTGGTCGTTTCCTGGAACCTCCGCACCCCCGCGGACATGCAGATCGAAGCGCAGGCGCGAACGGCCGCAGGCCGGGGACGCTGGTGGCACCTCGGTCATTGGTCCACCAATGGCACTCCCGCACGGCGCACGAGTGTGCGCGGGCAGAAGGACGAATCGGGAAGGGTGGACACCGACACGCTATGGCTGCGTGAGGCGGCCTCGGCGGTGAGGGTGCGGGTGCGTTTTTCCGATCCCTCCATGACCCCGGCGGTCTTCAAGCGGATGGACCTGTCGCTGTGGTCGCCGACCCCGGGCGTCACCTCCGGCATACCGAGCGCTGCCCACGGGGGACCGATCCTGGAGGTGCCCCGGAAATCCCAGGCCGATCATCCGGAAGGCGTGACCCAGTGGTGCAGCCCGACGAGCCTGGCGATGTTGATGGCCTTCTGGAGCGGACCTTCGGGCCGGGCCGAGTGGGATCTGGACGTGCGGACGGTGGCGGCGGGGGTGCACGATCCCGGGTGGCCCGGAACCGGCAACTGGTCCTTCAACGCGGCCTTCGCCGGAAGTCGACCCGGGCTTCAGGCGGCCGCCGTCCGACTGTCGGGCATCGCCGATGTCGAGGCCCTGTTGGAGGCCGGGATTCCCGTGGCGGCATCGGTGTCGTATGCCGTACTCAAAGGGGCACCGAAATCCGAATCGGGAGACGGACATCTGATCGTGATCTGCGCCCTCTCGGCCGAAACGGTGACGGTCAACGATCCCGGGGTGCGGTTGAGCCGTGTTCGCCGGGAGTTTCCGCTGTCGGCCTTTCGGGCGGCTTGGGCGGCTTCCCACCAGACCGTCTACGTGGTGTGGCCCGAAGGTCGGGCATTGCCGAACAGTCCGCTGGGCACCTGGTAGCGGTCCCAGATGCTCGGTCGAGGGCTCATCTCCAATGGAACCGCGTCTTGATGCGGAACCTCCATCCGCCGCGGGTCGACAGCTCAAATCCCGGCGGACCGACCTCGCCCTGCCACCGGTTTCCGGCTAGGGTCACCCCATGGCGTTGATCGATGACATGACGGAATTGGCCCGGCGTGCGAAGGAGGCATCCCGGGAGTTGGCCCGGTTGTCCGCCGATGACAAGAATCGTTGCCTGCGGGCGATGGCCGACGGGTTGATCGCGGCGACACCGGGCCTCCTGGCGGCCAATGCCCGGGATCTCGAGGTCGGCAAGAGCCTCGGATTGACCGGGGCCATGATGGATCGCCTCGCATTGAACACCGACCGCATCGCCGCCATGGCCCAGGGCCTGCGGGAGGTGGCCGCGCTGCCCGATGCCCTCGGCCGCGTGCTCGACACCCGCGAACGCCCGAACGGACTCCGACTCCGCAAGATCACCACACCGATCGGTGTCGTGGTGATCATCTACGAATCGCGCCCCAATGTGACCGCCGACGCGGCCTCGCTGTGTTTCAAGACCGGCAACGCCACCATCCTCAGGGGAGGCAAGGAGGCGCTCAATTCCAACCGGTTGATCGCCGAGACCCTGATCGCTTCGGCCAAGGCGGTCCTGCCGCATTTCCCGGAGCATGCCATCCAGGTGGTGGCCACCGCCGATCGCGAGGCCATCCCGGCGCTGCTGTCGCTGACCCAGTACGTGGACCTCTGCATGCCCCGGGGAGGCGAGGGATTGATCCGCGCCGTCACGGAATGCAGCAAGGTGCCGGTGATCAAGCACTACAAGGGCGTGTGCCACGTGTACGTGCACGCCGAGGCCGATCTGGCGATGGCCGAGGAGATCGTCTTCAACGCCAAGTGCCAGCGCCCGTCGACCTGCAATGCGGCCGAGACCGTCCTGGTGGATCGGGAGATCGCAGGGGAATTCCTCCCGAGGATGGCGGCACGCCTTTCCACGAAGTCGGTGGAGTTCCATGCCGACGCCGAATCGCTCCCCTCGATCGCGAAGGCGATCGGGGGCACCTCCTCCGTCGCCCGTGCCGCCGACGCGAAGGACTGGGAGACCGAGTACAACAACTACATCCTGAACGTCGGCGTGGTGGACGGAGTGGCATCGGCCATCCATCACATCCATCGACACGGGTCGGGCCACAGCGAGGCCATCGTCACGGCCGAGGCCGCGGTGGCCGAACGGTTCCTGGCCGAGGTGGATTCGGCCGCCGTGTATTGGAACGCCTCGACCCGTTTCACCGACGGTGGCGAGTACGGCATGGGGGCCGAGATCGGAATCAGCACCGACAAGATCGGAGCCCGGGGGCCGATGGGGCTCGATGAATTGTGCAGCTACAAGTGGCAGGGATTCGGGACGGGGCAGGTGCGGGCCTAGGGTCCGTTCCGTCCTCGGGAACGCTCTCCATCCACCGTTCGTTCAGCCTTCCCTGAAAACACATCGGCCTGGAAGGAGGTGAACTCCTGCCAGGCCGAAGTCGATGGAAACCGTCAGGCCGCGGCCGGGGCGGCGCTACCGAAGCCGGGAAGCTTCGGCGGCACGGGCTTGATCACCTCGGGCAGCGGGGTGGCCGCCTGGGCTCCGCTCGGAGGATCCGCCTTGTCGGGACCCGAGGATTGGGGGGTGAAGGTTCCGGTGCGGACGATGTCGGCGACCTGGGAACCCTCGAGGGTCTCGTGTTCCAGCAACGCCTGGGCGACCAGTTCCACCTTGTCGCGATGCTCGTGAAGGATGTCGCTCGCCGTCTTGTAACCGGCATCGATGATCCGCTTGACCTCGGCGTCGATCCGCTGGGCGGTGGACTCGCTGTATTCCTTGGAACGCATCATGTCGCGACCCAGGAAGACGTACTCCTGGGCCTCGCCATAGAGCACCATCCCCAATTCGTCGCTCATGCCCCAATGCATCACCATGGCCTTGGCCATCGAGGTGGCCTGCTGGATGTCGCCGGCCGCCCCGCTGGAGATGTCGTCGGTGATCATCTGCTCGGCGATGCGGCCCGCCATCGTCATGGCGATGAGATCGTTGAGCTCCTTCCGCTTGCGGCTCAGGATGTCCTCCTTGGGCAGGTACATCGTGGCGCCAAGGGCCTGGCCCCGGGGGATGATGGTCACCTTGTGCAGCGGATGGGTGTGCTTGAGCACCACGTTCACCACCGCATGGCCGGCCTCGTGCCAGGCCGTTCCCCGCTTCTCCTCCTCCGACATGGCCATGCTGCGGCGCTCGCGACCCCAGCGCACCTTGTCGCGCGCCTCCTCGAGCTCCTTCATGCCGATGGATTTCTTGCCTGTGCGGGCCGCCAAGAGGGCGGCCTCGTTGAGGAGATTGGCCAGCTCGGCGCCGGAAAACCCCGGCGTGCCGCGCGCGATGACCGAGAGGTCGACCACTCCGTCGAGCTTCACGTTCTTGGCGTGCACCTTGAGGATGGCCTCGCGACCCCGGACGTCCGGCAGGTTGACCGTGACCTGACGGTCGAAACGGCCCGGGCGGAGCAGGGCGGGGTCGAGCACATCGGGCCGGTTGGTGGCCGCGATGATGATGATGCCCTCCTGGGTGTCGAAACCGTCCATCTCCACGAGCAGCGCGTTGAGCGTCTGCTCGCGCTCGTCGTTGCCGCCGCCGAGGCCGTGACCCCGACTGCGCCCGACAGCATCGATCTCGTCGATGAAGATGAGGCAGGGGGTGTTCTTGCGGGCCTGTTCGAACATGTCGCGGACACGGCTGGCACCCACACCCACGAACATCTCCACGAAATCGGAGCCGCTGATGCTGAAGAAGCTCGCGTCGGCCTCGCCGGCGATGGCCTTGGCGAGCAGCGTCTTGCCGGTGCCCGGAGGGCCGACCATCAGGATGCCCTTGGGAATGCGGCCACCCAGCTTCTGGAACTTCTTGGGGTCGCGGAGGAATTCCACGAGCTCGGACACCTCGTCCTTGGCCTCCTCGACACCGGCGACATCCTTGAAGGTGGTCTTGTTGCGGTCCTTGGTGAGGAGGCGGGCCTTGGACTTGCCGAAGCTCAGCGCACCCTTGCCCGCCGCCTTGATCTGGCGCAGGAAAATGAACCAGATGAGCACGCCGCCGAGGATCAACGGGGCGGCGCTCATGAGGAATGTGGTCCAATTGCCCGTGCGTTCCACCGAACGGAACCCGTTGTCGTACAACTTCGCGAGAATGCCCTCGATGGGCTCCATCTCCAGATGGAAGGGCACGAGGTTGGTGCTCGACGGTTCGGGACGGTAGGAACCACGGAAGACCCGGAGCACCTGGGTGGGGACGGTCTCGATGACCCCTCCCTGAACCATGTTGGATTCGACCAACTGCAGGAATTTCTGCGGAGTGATGGTTCGATCCGCGAGGTTGCGGCTTTGTCGGCTCCAGACGACCAGCGCCAACCCGAGAAGGATCAAAGCGGGCCAGATCAACCAATTCTGGTTGGGCACCTTGGGCTCGCCGGGACGTGGGCCACGGTTTCCCTGCGGAGAAAAGTCATCGGACATGAATGGTGCCGAGAACCTATCCGCTGCAGGGGCTTCGCGCAAATGTTGGATCGATGGATTTGGACCAGCACCCGGTCGAGCGGCCCGACGGTTTCATGGCTTCCCGCGATCGGAATCCCGGTCCAGACTTCGGTCATCTCTCATGCCTTGGCCCCAACCCCTCGATCCTCTGGGCAACCCGTGGCTTTCCACGGCGATGGCGGCCGTGCCCGTGGTGCTTCTGCTGGGACTGGTGGCCTCCGGTCGGTTGAGGGTGGGTCTGGCGGCGCTCCTGGCGCTCGGGGCCGCCCTGGGCGTGGCGTTTTTCGGTTTCGGAATGCCGGTCCACGCCGCCCTCGGTTCGGCGGCCTACGGAGCGGCCTATGGTCTCTTTCCCATCGGCTGGATCGTCCTGAACGTCATGTTCCTCCACGCCCTGACCGTCCGGTCCGGATTGTTCCAGGCATTGAAGG
>JBEGWF010000066.1:0-49904 GCA_041177965.1 Verrucomicrobiota bacterium
AGGTAGACCCGCACCATCGCCGCACTCACGCGAACCACCTGCTCCGAGGGCACCAGCACGCCGAGGTCCCGGGCGAAGGCCTGGTGACCCGTGGCCCCGCCCAGCAGGCAGCGGAAATAAACCCCCGTCGGCACCGCGTCACTGATCAGATCACCGGGACGGAACCCGACGGGCCCCTCGGTCCGGAACTCCTCGGAGGACCAGACCCGGACGGCCTTCCAACCGATGTCGTTGGTGTCTTCCACCGTGGGGATGGCCCCCCCTCCGTGGAAGGCGATGTTGAACTTCCGCGGCAGGTCGTAGAACTCCCGGTGGTTCAGGATCACCTGTCCCAGTTGGAGGGTCAGGGGCAGCGTCTCGATCCGCTCCTCCGGATCGATGCCACTGGTGGGATCACAGGTGAGGTTGCGGATGTTGTCGGCTCCCGCGCCCCGCGTGTGCAGGCCGATCGCCTGGATGCGTCTGAGGAATTCCGGGGCATCCTTCGGGGTGATGTGACGCACCTGGAGGTTGGCCCGGGTGGTGATCTGCAGGTAACCGGTGGTCAGCGTGTCGGTCACCGCGGCGATCTCCCGCAACTGGGCCGCGGTCAATTGTCCCCCGGGGATCCGCAGACGGGCCATGTATCCCTCGTTCATGGGGCTCATGTAGAAGAGCCCCTGCCACTTGAAACGGAAGGCGTTGTCGGGATCCGGAGCCTGGTTCGAGGCCGCGTGCTGCAGGAGCAGGGAATAGGCGTCCAGCGGATGAAGCTCGCGCTTGATGCGCTCCTGGTCGGTGAACTCCGAAACGTCGGGCCCGGCAGTCAACGGAGACACGGGGCTCGGGGCCGGCAGGTCACCGAAGCCGAGACCCCGATTGCGGAGGCCGGCGAAAAGCCCCTCGAGGTAGGCGGTCTGCTCGGGATCGAGGGGCTGTCCGGAGATCTGCTGGAAGGGCAATGCCATGAGATTCGAGGTCTTCGGTTTCAGTACACATCCTTGCCGTAGCGCCCTTCGGCCTCGAGTCGCTCGAGGTATTCCGTGGCCTGGTCTTCGGTGCGGCCGCCCGCCGTGCGGATGATCTCACGCAGGGCGGTCCCGACGTCCTTGGCCATGCGCTGGGCATCACCGCAGATGTAGAAATGAGCTCCGTCTTCCAGCCAGCGCCAGAGTTCGGAACCATGTTCCCGCATGCGGTCCTGGACATAGACCTTGGCCTCCTGATCCCGGCTGAAGGCCAGATCGAGCCGGGTCAGGAATCCGTCCCGGTGGAGCGGCTCCAACTCGTCGGCGTAGAGGAAATCGGTGGTGCGACGTTGATCGCCGAAGAAGAGCCAGTTGCAGCCCGGCGCTGCGATGGCCCGGCGCTCCTCCAGGAAGGCCCGGAACGGAGCGATCCCGGTGCCCGGCCCCACCATGATCATCGGACGGGCCGGATCGGCGGGCGGACGGAAATGGCGGCTGACCTGGACGAAGACCGGAACCGGCGTCTCACCGGGGATCACCCGGTCGGCCAGCCAACACGAGGCCACCCCCTGACGCCTCCGGCCATTGGCCTCGTAGCGGACGGTTCCCACGGTCAAATGGACTTCGCCAGGATGGGCCTTGGGCGACGATGCGATGGAGTACAGACGCGGTTGGAGGGGACGCAGGAGCTCCCCCAATTCCCCGATCTCCAACCGGGCACCGGGGGCGGCCCTCAAGGCGTCGGCCACATCCCGACCGCGCAGCCACACATCGAGGTCGGCTCGGCGGGACGACACGCTCAACTGCGCCACGATGGAATCCGGTGCCCGCTCCGCCAGGCGTTTCAGGAGGGCCGGCGACGGCTGGGTCAGCACCCAGCGGTGCATCAGCGCCGCATGGAGGGTCTCCGAACCCGCAGCTCCAGAAGGGGCCTCGGCCGGCAGGGCCAGCGCCTCGAGCACTTCGTCCACCAGGGTCGGATCATTGACCGGCTGCACCCCCAGGGCGTCACCCGCCTCGTAGGTGAGGCCCGAGTCGCCCAACTCGATCTCGATGTGCCGGGTGTCCTTGGCCGATCCCTCGCCATTCAGACGACGGGCCACCCGCAACCGGGCCGGATAGGGATTCCGGCGCGACCATCGACCGATCGCGAGGTCGGGAGCCGGAGGCTGCGATGGAGCCGAGGTCGCCTGCTTCGTAGCCCCGGCTCCGGACAGCGGGACCGACTGCGGAGCGGCGTCACCGGCCAGCGCCGGCCACAACGAGTCCATCCACGGTGCGACCGGGGTCCGATCGGCCCCGTCGCACTCCACCCGCGGCAAGACACACCGCGCCCCCAGCGCGGCGAGGCGTTCATCGAGCTGACGCGCCGCACCGCAGAAATCGGCATAGCTCCGATCGCCCAGACCGAGCACGGAATACCGGAGCGATTCCAATCGGGGAAACGCGTCGTCGGAGATCCGGGACCAGAACTCCGCCGCGTTGTCTGGCGCTTCGCCATCGCCCCAGGTGGAGGTCACCACCACCAGTCGGGACTGCGCGACCAATTCCTCGGACGAGATCCGGTTGAGCTCGCGCAGGGTCACGCCATACCCCTGGGCTTCGGCGGCCTTGGCCAACTTCCGGGCCAGCGTCGCCGCTCCGCCCGATTGGGATCCAAAGCCGATCCATAGCGGGCCCGGCGCCGGGGCGGCTTCCGACGCAGCGGTCGCCGTTGCGGACGAGACCGCCTCCGGGGCCTGTCCCCAACGATCGAACAGCGACGCCGCGAAGTACCCGTTGAGCCAGGCGCGCTGCTCGCGGCTGAAGGGTGCGGTCTCGGGCACGATGTTCATGGCAGCGACCAGCAGAGCCGGCTCAGAAATTCACCTGAGCCTGGATGTAGACGTAATCGGCATCCTGTGAACCCACCTTGGACAGCGAGTCCCGGATGTAGTCGCCGCGCAGGAAACGGCAGTAGGCCGCCTCGAGCACGAGGTACTTGTTGGCCTGCCAGGTGGCCACCAGATCGATCTCCGATCCGACAAAGGAGCCCGCGTCGGGATTGATGCCGTAACCCGTGCCCCGGGCGGCGGCACCCTGGTAGGTCAAACCGCCTCGCGGCAGGCCGGCGACGTTGTAGAAGTTGTCATTGGCCGTGGCCAACCACTTGAGATGGCCCTCGAGTTGCACCTTCACCCTTGGGGTCGCCAGGAGGGAGCTCCGCAACCGGACGTTGTGCAGATTCTGGAACGACGCGAAATCGGCATACCCGTAGAAGAGATGCCCGGTCGGATACAGATGCACGAAGGTGTCGTGGGTGCCGTCGTTGGGATCGTTGTCACCGCTGGCCACGCTGTATTCGACGCCCAATCGCGGTTGGAGTTCCGACTCCTTCCAGGTGTATCCACCGGAGACGACGCCGGCCCAGGCCTGGTGCTCCCGTCGGGGGCCGGCCCCCGCCGCCTCGCGGAAGTCGGCGAAATTGCCGAACTGGTAGTAGGCCTGGGCTCCCCAATCCACATTCACCCAATCATTGGTGGAACTGCGCACGTAGGTTCCGGCGGTGTAGACATCCTGCGCCTCCGGCGGCCGGAAGGGAGCGGGCACCAGTCCCTTGTTCGCCGCATTGGCGTCGCGACCTACATTGCGGCTGAGCAGGTAGAATTCTGTCCAGGTCTTCGGCAGGGCCTTGGTGGTGAGGTGGAGACCCGAGAAGATCTCATCCGGATTGGACCGGTTGAATCCGTTGTCGTCGGGCATCACCACCATGGAACTCCAGCCCTCCAGCGCGAAGAGCGGGTTCTGCCACCGCACCTTCGCCGCATCCCATTGGCGACCGATGTTGTTCCAGGCCAAGGGGCCCACGATGCGCTGCTCACCCAGGAGCAGTTCCTGGCGACCGACCTTCAGCGATACGGGGAACTCCTTGTGGTTTCCGAGGAACACGTAGGCCTGCTGCAGATCCATCGGACCGTCCGACTCCGGGCTGCTGCCGCCGCCGGCGGGTCCCGCGGGGTAGGCCGGAACCGTCACGCCATTCAGGGTGGCGGCCCGGGTCACGCTATTGCCCGTGCCGGAGCGGTCGTCTCCGGTGACGGTGCTGGAGCGTCCCTGGGCGAACACCTCGAACCAACGTCCGGTGTAGCCCGCGCGCACGAGCACCCGCTGGAGGAGGTAGCTGTTGTCATTGTCGGTGTCCGTGCGGAAATCGGCCAGCGATCCCGGACCGGTGAACCCTCCGTTCTGCTTCACCTCGTACCGGCTCCAATAGAGGGCGCCCAGATTCCACGAGGACATGTAGGGGTTGTCCTGTCGGAGCCAGTCGTTGACGAATCCGGCGGGCGACGGGGCCACGGGAGTGGTCACGCCCCAATCCAGGCTGGGGGCGGCGGCGATGGCGGTTCCGCCTATCAGGAGGAGACCGGCGAGGCGTGTGGCGGCTGCAGTGGGGTTCATGGAGTGGGTCTGGGGTCAGGGAGTGGAACTGCGGGATCGGGATGGCTCCGCCGGGGCGTTCAACGGCGGAGCCGAGGGGGGCGGCGCGTGCCCACCACCGGGAACCTGTCCCTTCAGTGTGTAGGCGCGCACGTGCAGGAACTCGATCAGTCGCTCGCGCAGGCGGTAGTACTCCGGGCTTTCGAGCAATTCCTGGCGGCGACGGGGACGGGCGAAGGGTACCTCGAGGATCTCACCCACCTCGGCCTCCGGCCCGTTGGTCATCATCACGATGCGGTCGGACAGGAAGAGGGCCTCGTCCACATCGTGGGTCACCATGAGGGCGGTCAGACGGTTCCGGTTCCACAGGTCGAGCAGCACCTGCTGGAGCTCGAACCGGGTGAGCGAATCGAGCATCCCGAAGGGTTCATCGAGCAGCAGCATCTTCGGCGACAGTGCGAACGCTCGGGCGATGCCCACGCGCTGGCGCATGCCCTGGCTCAATTCGGAGGGTCTCTGATGAAGGGCCTCGCCCAGACCGACGACCGTTAGGTAGTACTCGGCGATCTGACGGCGCTCTTCGCGAGAGGCCGTGTAGAAGACCTGATCGACCCCGAGCATCACGTTCTCCAGCGCGGTCATCCACGGGAGAAGATTCGGGGATTGGAACACGACACCGCGATCGGGTCCCGGTCCGGTGAGCTCCCGACCCGCGAGCACGATCCCGCCGGCCGAGGCCTCGCTGAGGCCTGCCAGGATCGAGAGCACGGTGCTCTTGCCGCATCCCGAATGACCGATGAGGGAGACGAACTCCCCCTGCCGGATGCGGAGATTGAAGTCCTTCACCACCCGCAGAGGTCCCTTGGGCGTCGGGAACACCTTGCTGACATGGGAGATTTCGACGTGATCGGACATGGGTTGTCAGGAGGACAGATCGACCGTTTCACGATGCTCTTCGGAGCGCCGCCGCGGACGCCGCCGCCCTCCGATGAGAGGACGGGGCAGTTCGAGATCCTCGGGCTCGAGGTCCGGGAGGATGAGTTTCCGGGAGACCGAGACCGCCGGGCGGGCACCGGGACCCATGAGCCACGAGACCACCTCGGCCCGGAGCGCCTTAAAGACGGGGTCGTGATTGAGGGCCCGCCGATCCCGTGTCGGATCCAGCACCACCTGGAACGAGGGCCCCAGGTGCGCCCCGGGTCCGGCACTCAGCGGGATGATCCGGTCGGCCATGAGGATCCCCTCGTCGGGATCGTTGGTGATGAGCACCACGGTCTTGCCGGAGGCGCGGCAGATGCGGGAGATCTCATCCTGGAGAGTGCCCCGGGTCAGCGCATCCAAGGCTCCGAGCGGTTCATCGAGCAATAGGATCTGCGGGTCCATGGCCAGGGCACGGGCCACCGAGACGCGCTGTCGCATGCCTCCGGACAACTCGCCGGGGCGCCGGTCGCGCGCATGCGCCAGATTGACCAGACGGATGTGCCGATCCACCTGATCGGCCCGTTGGGATGCCGACCACTCCGGGAACACCGAGTCCACGGCCAGCGCGATGTTCTCGGCGACCGTGAGCCAGGGCAGCAGGCTGTAGTTCTGGAAGACCACGCCCCGATCCGGACCGGGACCCTCGATGGCGCGGCCGCCAAGGCTCACGCTGCCCGAGTCCGGCTTCAGCAATCCCGAGATGAGATGCAACAACGTGGATTTGCCCGCACCGGAGTACCCCACGATGGCCACGAACTCCCCCTGGTGGACGGCGAGGTCGACCCTGCCCAGCACCTCACGGCGCGCGTCGGGGGGACCGAACGACTTGGAGACCTGATCGAGGACGAGGAACGACATGGGGTGGGGTTCAGAGGATGCTCTTGAAACGGCGCTCCAGCAGGCTCATGGCCCGGTCCAGCGAGAAGCCCACCAGCCCGATGGTCGCGATGCACAGCACGATGCTCGTGTAGAGACCGTTGTTGTATTCGTTCCACAGGAAGTTCCCGATCCCGATGCGCCCGGTGAGCATCTCGACGGCGACGATGACCAACCAGGCGATGCCCAGGCTCAGCCGATAACCCGTGAACATGTACGGCAGGGTGGCCGGGATCATGATCTTCAGCAGTGTCTGGGTCTTCGAGAGCTTCAGGACACGGGCCACATTGAGGTAGTCCTGCGGGATGGCCCGCACACCCACGGCGGTGTTGAGGACCGTGGGCCACATGGCACAGACGGCGATGGTGAACAGCGCGGCCAGCTCATTGGCGCTCTTCCCGCTGTTGGCGAAGAGCACCACCCCGAGGGGCATCCAGGCCAGGGGCGAGACCGGACGCAGCACCTGGATGATGGGATCGAACATCTTGGAGAAGGTCGCCGAGAGTCCCAGGAGGAACCCCATGGGCGTACCCAGCAGGAGGGCGATGGCGTAGCCCTTGGCGACGATCACCAGCGAGTACCAGGTGAACCGGAGGATTCCCTGATCGAGTTCCTCGCGCTTGGCGAAGGGTTCGAGCACGTATTTGCGCGTCTTCTCCCAGGTGATGGCCGGGCCGGGCAGGTCTTGGACCCAGCCGACCTTGACCTCCTCGACGGTGCCATCGGGCAGCTTCCGGCTGATCGTTCGCCCGGAGATCAACTGCCAGGCCAACAGGGTCAGCACGATCCCCACCAGCGGCATGAACACCGAATCCCATCGGATCTTGTTCATGGCGGTTCAGCCCTTGAGGTTCTTCACCGCGAAGGCCTTGGCGTAGGCCTCGGGCTGCGCCGGATCGAAGGTGACACCGTCGAACAACGTCTCGGGCCGATCGTCGCGCCCGCCGTGGGCGAACCCGACCTCCTTCATGGCGGCCTCGTACAGATCGGTCCGAGCGACCTTGGCGGCGATCCCCGCGTAATCGGGCGCGCCCGTGACCATCCCCCAGCGACGGAACTGGCTCAGCCACCAGGTCACGTACTTGGGCTGGGGGTAGTTGCAGTTGCGCTGGCTGAAGATCATCGGAGCCGGATCCTTGAACTTGCGGCCGTCACCCATGTCGTAGTCTCCGAGCAACCGCCCGAGGATGATCTCCTTGGGGCAGTTCACATAACTGGGTTTGCTGACGATGTCGCACTGCTCGGGGCGGTTGCCCATGTCATCCAGCCAGACCGACGCCTCGTGGAGGGCCTTGAGGACGGCCTTCACCGTCTTGGGATTCTTGTCGGCGTATTCGGCGAGGAAGCCGCAGACCTTCTCCGGGTGGTCCTTCCACATCTTCTGCGTGGTGATGGAGGTGAACCCGATCTTGTCGTTCACGGCCCGGGCATTCCAGGGCTCGCCGACACAGAAGCCGTCCATCTTGCCCACCTTCATGTTGGCCACCATCTGCGGCGGCGGGATGGTGATGAGATTGACGTCCTTGTCGGGATGGATGCCTCCGGCGGCGAGGAAGTAGCGCATCCACATCGCATGGGTTCCGGGTGGAAAGGTCATGGCGAAGGTCATCGGTTCGCCCAACGACTTGGCCTTCTCGACGAAGGGTTTCAGCGCGGCGGGGTCTTCCTGGACCTTGCCCATCAACTCCGACTTGAGGGTGATACCCTGCCCGTTGCGATTCAGGATCCACGGAAAGACCATCGGCTTCTTGGCCGATCCGAGCAGACCCATGGTGGACGCGATGGGCATGCCGATGAGCATGTGGGTGGCCTGATTGTCGCCGGTCTGCAGCTTGTCTCGGATCACCGCCCAACTGGCCTCCTTCGAGATGGACGACTGGATGCCGTGCTTCTTGAAGAAGCCCTTCTCGTGCGCGACGACGATGGGGGAGCAATCGGTCAACGCGATGATGCCGAAACGGACGGAGGGCGATTCCGGGGCATCATCGGCGTACACCGATCCCATCCAACCGGCCGGGAGCCCGGCCAGCAGGGATCCGGCGACGGTGGTGCGAAGGAAGCGGCGACGGGAGGTTTCAGGCCGACAGGGTGTGGGGTTCATGGGCGGATCGATTGGGTTTCAATGGGGACTTGGAAAGGGACAGGCGGGTGCGGGCCGCCTCGTGGACATCCATGCGGAAGACCTGGGGGATCCAATCGGGCCTCAGAGGCCGACCCGTGTGGTCGCCGTAGAGTTCCCGAAGAATCCAGAGGGCTTTCTCCGGGGTCGGTTCATTGGCATCGAAGCGGTGGAAGCAATTGAACTCGGGCAGATGTGCCGTCCGACCGGACGAGATCGGGACATGGCCGCTCCAGGCCGGGCGGATGAACTCCGCCGGCAGCTGGAGGTATTCGGGCCGGGTCAGGAGTTCGACCACCGTATCGGTGGCCTCGGGTTGGTCGCAGAGATGGCAGGCCTCGAGCACGGCGGCGACCAGTCGCTCGTGCTGCTCGGGCTCCGCCTCGGCCCAGTCACCACGGACGGCCAGAACCTTTTCAGGATGACGGGGTGCCACCGAGCAACTGGTGGCCAGGCAGCAACCCAGGCCGCGGAGCACCGCCTCGGAGTTCCATGGTTCACCGACGCAATACGCATCCAGATGACCCGAACTCAGACCCTTGAGGATCTGCTTGGGGGGGAACGATGACCACCTGGTAGTCGCGCCCCTCGACCATGTCGGCCGTCGCCAACCAACCCCGAAGCAAGCGCGAGTGCGTCGAGTAGGTGGAGACCGTGCCGACGGTGATCGGGCCTCCCCTGCGGAGCGTCACCCATCGGGCCAGATCCTCGGCGGTGCGCACCCCCTCGTCGTGGAAACGGCGGGCCACCGTGATGGCATTGCCATTCAGATTGAGCACCAAGCCGGTGCAACACGGAGCAGGAAGGTCATCGAGACCCAGACTCAGGGCCGGAGGCAGGCCGCAGGGCGCATGCGCGGCATGCAACTCGCCATAGGCCAATTTGTTGCGAACCGAGGCCCATCCGAGCTCCCGACTGAGTCGCACCTGAAGGCCGTGTCTGACAAACAGGCCCAACTCCTTTGCCACGATCAGCGGGGCGCAATCGTTCAACGGAACGAAACCCACGCGGATCTCCGACGACACGACCCCTGGTCGGGATCTCGCAGGATTCGGCGGGCTGACGGTGACTCGACTCATTCCTGCCGTCCCGCCAGCGCACCGGGTGCCGTCGATGCCACCACCTCCGAATGAACACGGTAAAAGGTTTCATCTCGATGATGAACTCCGCTCACCACCGCGGTTTGGCGATGTGGCAGCGGCCCTGGGAACCCCTGTCACCCGCGGGTTTCAAGGATCACGGAGATCCAACCTGACGGCTTCTCCGCCCGCATTCAGAACGGATTCACCGGTCCATTTCAGGCACCTCGAGGAGATCTCTGGCGTTTTATGCCCACGCTGCCCAGGAATCACGGTCTCTGGGGCATGAGCCGAGCACTGGGCATCCGCAGGAAGGCGATGAGATCGGCCAGGTCCTGGGGTTGGAGTCCCTCTTCCAAGCCCTCGGGCATCAGGCTGCGGCCCGTTGCCCGGACCTCACGGATCTCCGAACGGGCCCACGACGCATCGGGACCCCCCGGATGGCGCAACGTCAGGCGCTGGGTCGTCTCGCTGGCGATCAGCCCCACCACCGGATCCCCGGTTTTCGGAACGATCTCATAGGCCGCATGATCCGGGGCCACCTGGGCGTTGGGATCGAGGATGTCCTGGAGCAGTGTCTGCGGGGACCGACCGGAGGCTCCGACCAGGTCGGGACCCACCCGCCGGCCCTGCCCCTGCAGGGAATGGCAGGCCAGGCAGAGGCGCGAGACGATCTCGGCACCGCGCGCAGGGCGGCCGGTCAGGGTCAGGGCCGGACGGTAGGCCTCGAGAACCGCCGACCGTCGGCCCGGGACATCACTGGTTCGAGGAACGGGTCTCGGCACCGGGCGCACCGGACCCGGCGACGCGGGCGGCGGAAGCAACGAGGCCGCGAACTCCGTCGATCGTGAACCGCTGGCGATGGCCAGGCGCACCCATCGGTCTTCCTGACGCTCGGCCATGCGGCGCAGGGCCGGTTCCCTCAGCGACTCCGACTCGATGGATCCCAGGGCCAGCGCCACGCGCAAGGCGGCCGGAACGTCGGGCTCGCCGGCGCGGTCCGCCAAGGCCGAGATCAGTGCCCGTGCTCCGACGGCATCGGCGTCCTGCCGCGGCTTCCGCGAGAGCCACTCCCCGGCCAACCGGGCCGCGGTGGCCCGGAGACGGGCGTTGGAATCATCCAGCAGGCGGGCCAACCATCGGGGATCCTCGCCGCCGAGCACCGACCAGGTGGACAACGCCGCCACGCGCGATTCGGGGCGATTCCACCGCTGGACCGCCGATCGCAGCGGCCCCAGCGCCGCCGGATCGCCCCGTTCCCACAGCAGGCGCCGGGCGGTGTCGCGACGCCATCCGTTGGCCGTGTCGAGCGAGGCGACCAGCGAGGCCACCGAGGCGTCGGCGCGGAATGGCGGGCGTTGCGGGGCCCGGCGCTGGCCTTCACGGCCGATCCGCCACACACGCCCGTGGGCCGCACCCTCGGACCAATCCACCCGTCCGCGGGAGTCCTTGGCCACCCAATCCGGATGCTCCACGAACCGACGGTAGAAATCGGCCACGTACAGCGCCCCGTCCGGGCCGGTCGCCAACTGCACCGGGTGGAACCAGGGATCGGATCCGGCGAGGAACTCCGAACCCGACTCCCGCCGCTCGGCACGGAAGGTCGCCCCGTCGGGCACGAGCGCGCGCCGATGCACCAGGTTGAGCAGACTCTCTCCCACGAACGCATCGCCCCGATAGGCTTCGCCCAGCCCGTCCCCATTGAACACATGCAGTCCGCTGAGGGCGTTGAAATGGCGGCCCGACTCGTTGTTGAAGACCCTGGGAGCGGGCGTCTTGGGAAAGACCTCGCCCCGGTCGCCGACCGGCAACAGCTCGGCCAAGGGATCGACCGCGGCCGATGCGACCGAACGCGCCAGGAAGGCATCGGGAATCACCTCGTGGCGCAGGGGGATGGTGTTCCAGGAGAGGAATCGATGCCCCCAATCGTCTCCCGCCAGACCGAACTGGCTGCGTCCGGCCAACGTCTCGAACTCGCCGGTGTCGGGTCGAAACCGGAAATCGCGCCCTTTGAGCGACTGCACCGGATCGCCGGGCCGGCGCCGCGAGAGGATGGCTCCGTCGCTGCGGCCATTGGCTCCGTAGACCCAACCGTCGAGCCCCCAGCGGAGACCGTTGGCACGGAGTTGCTGGTTGCCGGTGCCGAACCCGCTGAAGAGCACCTCGGTGACATCGGCTCGACCATCACCATCGGTGTCGCGCAGGAACAGGAGATCGGGGGCGGCGGTGACCAGCACGCCATCGCGGTGGGGCAGCACCGAATTGGGAAAGGGCAGGCCCTGCGCGTACACGGTCGCCGTCTCATGGCGACCATCACCATCCCGGTCCTCGAGGCGACGGATCGTCCCGCCGTCACCGGTGTTGGGATAATCCCGCATCTCCGCCACGAAGAGGAACCCGCGCGCATCCCAGGCCATGGCCACCGGGCTCACCACCTGAGGTTCGGCGGCCACCCAGTCGATCTCCAGCGACGGATCGGCCAGATGCAGCAGCGACCGCTCGGCATCGGCGGACTTCGGGCCTTCGGCCAAGGGCGCGTCCGCGCGGACCATCAGACTCAGGCTCACGCCCAGAACCCATGCCGCGATGCGCACCCGGGAGCCCCGCGAACCGGCACCACGGGCATCGGCGTGGGATCGGGACGGCCAGCGGCTCGGATGCATGGCAGGGATCGATTCTCAGGATTCACCGCCGACCGAAGCCCGATCCAGCGCCGCGACGATCGAGTCGACATCGTACACGCACCCGCCCCAGGTCCCGCCGCTGGCCTTGACCAGCGCGGCCCAGAGCCGGGTGTCGGCCGGGAGCTTCTCGTGCGGAGCCAGCCCGGGATGGGCGGGTCGGGCCCGCAGTTCGGACTCCGCACGCACCGGATCCCAGGGTCCGGTGGCATCGCCCACGAGGTCGAGCGTTCCCTCGAGGTTGCGACAGTCGATGCGGATGCGGATGCGGTCGCCGTCGCGCACCCGGCCGATGGGCCCGCCGGCCAACGCCTCGGGACCCACATGGCCGATGCAGGCCCCGGTGGAGACACCGCTGAAGCGGGCGTCGGTGATCAGCGCGACCTGCTTTCCGAAGGGCAGGTGCTTGAGGGCCGAGGTGAGCTGGTACGTCTCCTCCATGCCGGTACCCATGGGGCCCACGCCGGCCAGCACCATCACGTCACCCGCCCGGATGCGGCCCGCCTTGATCGCCGCGATGGCGTCCCGCTCGCGGGTGAAGACCCGGGCGGGGCCTTCCAGCAGGAACACCCCCTCGGCCGAAAGCACCGACGGGTCGATGGCCGTGCTCTTGATGACCGCGCCCTCGGGGGCGAGATTGCCGCGCGGGAAGGTCACCGTGCTGGTGAGACCGCGCTCCCGGGCCAAGGCCGGCGGCAGGATGACCGAATCGGCATCCACGCCATCCAGATCGAACAACCGCTGCCGCAGCATGGAACGCCGCTCGGAGCGGGACCAGGCCTCGAGCGTGTCTCCGAGTCGATCGCCCGTCGCCGTGAGCGCCTCGAGATCGAGCAACCCGAGATCCCTCAGATGCAGCATCACCTCGGGCACGCCGCCCGCGAGGAACGCCCGCACCGTGGGATGATGGGTGGGCCCATTCGGCATGACGCTGACCAGGCGGGGCGTGCGGCGATTGATGGCGATCCAATCGTCCACGGTGGGCCGTCGCAGACCGGCCGCATGGGCGATGGCCGGGATGTGCAGCAGCAGGTTGGTCGAACCGCCGAAGGCCGCATGCACGGTCATGGCGTTGCGCAAAGCGGCGTCGGTCAGGACCGCCCGCGTGGTCAGGCCCGCCGCCTCGCGGGCCATCAGCGCACGCGCCGAGTCGCGGGCCAATTGCATCCAGATCGGCTCGCCACTCGGGGCCAGCGCCGAATGCGGCAGGGCCAGGCCCAGCGCCTCGGCCACCACCTGCGACGTGGCCGCCGTCCCCAGGAACTGGCAACCGCCCCCCGGCGTCCCGCAGGCGCGGCAACCCAGGTCGGCCGCCTCGTCCAACGTGACCAGGCCATGCGAGAATCGGGCCCCGAGGGTCTGGACCGTGCCGGCATCCTCGCCGCGCTCCGGCGGCAACGTGACTCCGCCGGGGACGAGCACCGTCGGCAGGTCCGATTGTGCGGCCAGGGCCATCATCATGGCGGGCAGCCCCTTGTCGCAGGTGGCGACCCCGAGCACCCCGACCCGCTGGGGCAACGACCGGATCAACCGCCGGAAGACGATGGCCGCGTCATTGCGATACGGCAGGCTGTCGAACATGCCCACCGTTCCCTGGGTGCGACCATCGCAGGGATCGGAGACGCTGGCGGCGAAGGGCAACGCCTTGCCCTCGCGGAAGGTCTCGGCGGCGGCCCACGAGAGGAGGCCGATTTCCCAATGGCCCGTGTGGTAACCCAGCGCGATGGGGCGACCGTCCTCGGCCCGGATGCCGCCCTGGGTGCTGAGGATGAGGAACTGCTTGCGGCCCAATTCGGCCGGGTTCCATCCCATGCCCGCATTCTGGGTCATGCCGAAGAGGTCGCCGCTGGGAGCCTCGCGCAGCATCGCCTCGGTCAGCGGGAGTTTGCCGGCCGGACCCGGCCCGCGGGTCCGCAGGCGCGCGAGGGCTTCCGGAAAGGGGCCGAAGAGTTCAGTGGCGGTCATGGGATCGGAAGGCATCGCCGTCGCCGGTACGGGAACGGGACTTCAGGGCTTTGGAATCGTGGGCACATGGGTATCCCAGGTTTGGCCCGACTCCGGCGATACATGGGTGAAACCGAGGCCCGCCTGCGGGTTGGGGATGCGGATCAGGTGCTTGCAGCCCGGGCACTGGATCTGACGCCCGGCGAAGCGCACCTCGCACTGGAGGGGTTGGTCGCAGTGGGAGCAGTAGAACTTGAATTCGGGGGTCTCCATGCCGCGAGTGAAGCCATGGACCCCGCCCCCCGCCACTCGGAAATGGAAGCCGACGTCGTGCAAAGGCCAGCCACCGCTCGACTCCGATCGCGATGCCGATACCGGGGCGGACCCTCAGATGGCGAAGTCGTTGTACTCCGGTTTCACGGCCTCCAGCGGAGGATTCAGCATGCCCGCCGCCACGGTGGCATTGGTGCCCTGCTCCACGAGGATGAAGGCACCGGTGAGCCGGTTGGTGCCGTAGCCGTCGAAGACGATGGGCTTGGCGGTGCGGATGCGGATCTCGCCGATGTCGTTCATCGCCAACTCGGCGGGCGCGGGCTCCGACTCGAGGGTCTGGATGTTGATGCGGCTCTCGAGCGAGGAGACCACGGCCTGGACGGTCTGCGTGGAATGCTTGAGGAAGTATTTCCGTCCCTTCTGCAGGGAGCGCGGGTTCATCCAGCAGACCTTGGCCACCAGGTCCTGCGACATGCCGGGCAGGGAGTCGAGACCCACGATCATGTCGCCGCGGCTGATGTCGAGGTCGTCGGCCAGTTGAACCGTGACGCTTTGGGGGCAGAAGGCCTCGTCGAGGTCGCCATCGAGGGTCCAGATGCGCTGGATGGTGCTCTTGAGCCCGCTGGGCAGCACCATGACGCGCTGGCCCAACCGGACGATGCCGCTGGCGATCTGGCCGCTGAGGCCGCGGAAGTCGTGGAGCTGCGGGTCGGTGGGGTTGTTGGGCCGGTTGACCCACTGCACGGGAAACCGCAGGCCCTGGAGGTTCCAGTCGCTGGCGATGTGGACGCTCTCAAGGTGGCCCAGCAGGGTTGGTCCGCAGTACCAGGGGGTGTGGGGCGAAGGATCCACCACGTTGTCGCCATTGAGGGCGCTCATGGGGATGAACTTCACGTCCTTGATGTCCAGGCGCGGGAGAAAGCTCTCGAAGGTCTCGCGGATCTCGTTGAACCGGGCCTCCGACCATCCCACCAGGTCCATCTTGTTGACGGCGATCACCAGGTGCGGGATGCGCAACAGCGAGGCGAGGTAGGTATGGCGGCGGGATTGTTCGATGACTCCCTGGCGCGCGTCGACCAGCACAATGGAGAGGTTCGCCGTCGAGGCACCCGTGACCATGTTGCGGGTGTACTGCACATGGCCCGGGGTGTCGGCCACGATGAACTTGCGGCGCGGCGTGGCGAAGTAGCGGTAGGCGACGTCGATGGTGATGCCCTGTTCGCGCTCGGCGCGCAGGCCGTCCGTCAGGTTGGCGAGGTTGATCTGGCCGCCGCCGGTGAGGTCGGCGGAACGCTCCAGCGCCTCGAGCTGATCCTCCATGATCGACTTGGAATCGTAGAGGAGCCGGCCGATGAGCGTGGACTTCCCGTCGTCCACCGAGCCGCAGGTGTTGAAGCGCAACAATTCGATCGGATGAGTCGGCACAGACATGACCAGAAGGCGGATTGAAGGGGATCCGAGGCAAACGCGCACGTCAGAAAAGAGGCCTGCGCGGGGGCCGGACATTCCCGGGGGTTGTCGTCTGGGGTGCCTGGGGTTGCGGGCGGGCCGCGGGTAGGCCGCGGGATGGGGCCTGCGCTCGCAGGAAGGCTCGAAGGAGGCTCGACCTTCGCGCTGCGCGCGAGGGATGAGGGTGATCGCCTTCAGTGCTCGCTCCGACCCCACCCCGCTGCTGCATGGGTCAGGCGGGGGGCACAGCGCCGGTCGGAAGGGCGGGTCAGCGGGTCTGGTTGCGCAGGATGAGCACGGAGGGACCCTTCTCGCGCCACAGGCCCTTGAGCTTGTCGGGGACGGCGGTGGGCATCTCGATGAGGGAGCCGAGGACGAGGTCGTCGTCGCCGTCGCCATCCAGGTCGCCGGCGTCGAGGGAGATCCAGCGGCCGGTGACGCCCTGCCGCAAGGTGCGGGGTTTGAAGTTCCAATCGCGGCCGCCGCCGGGTCCGGTGTTCTCGAAGTGGAGGAAACCCTCCTGAGGGGTGGTGTCGTAGTCGGCGAAGAAGGAGGCGGCCGCGATGTCCAGGTCGCCGTCGCCATCGAAGTCGCGGGCCACGGCGCGATAGGCTCCGTGCATGGGGGACGACCACACCTCCTGCCACCGCAGCCCACCGCGGTTCAGGTAGAGGCGAACGCCGTGATAGGCCTTGTGGGGCGAGGTGTTGAAGTCGGCGTTGTCACCGTTGGTGACCAGGACATCCGGCAGGCCGTCCCGATTGAAATCGGCCAGTTCGAAACCGGAGTGGCCCCAGCTCGGCGGGCGTTGGAACACGACCTGACGTCGGAATCGGCCGCCACCCTCGTTGAGGAAGAGCAGCAGCGATTCGCGAGCCTGGGCCTGCAGGACCATCAGGTCGGGTCGACCGTCGCCGTTGAAATCCCGGACCTCGCTCCGGAGGCATCCGGGTTCGGGCAGGATCACCCGCTCGGTGAAGCCACCGTCCGCAAGCCCCTCGAGCCAGGACAACCGGCCCAGGTAGTTGCCGAAGGCACAGAGGACGAGGTCGGGCCGGCCATCGCCGTTGAGGTCGCCCGTGGCCACATGCGAGACCCGCGGCAACCCCGACAGGATCGGTTCGGGCCTCAGGGGTGTGGCCTTGCGATGGACTCGGATCACCTGCCCCACCGGCTCTTCGCGCGGGAAGAAATGTCCGATGGCTCCGATGAACCAGTGCTGTTCGGTCTCGGCCAGACTCACCGCGATGTTGCCCAGGGGCAGCCGGCCCAGGAGGCGGCCGAAGCCGTCCAGCAGATCCAGTCCCTGCCCCGTCGCGTCCGAGGACAGGATCATGCCCTGGGATGCGTCGATGCGGACCATCGGAGTCCGTGGGGGGGAGAGACGGTGGGGAGCCATCTCCGGGCGGAACAACGGCAATCCCACCTCGATCTCCGGGGGCTCGCCCGGGGCGACCCGCTCCGGTGCAGACCGGAGGTAGTGGTCGGCGATCTGCTCGAACACCGCCGGAGGGATCAGGGGTTTCCCGGGGAAGAAGCCGGCCGCATGGAGCAACGGCAGGTCGCGGAAATAGCCGTTGGTCGGGACTGCGGCCACGCCCGTGATGTACCGCATCTTGGGCAGGAGTTCCTCGCTCCAGGTCCGACGGTCCAGGTCCGACGGATTCGGGAGGGCGTGACAGAGGACGCAGTGGATGGCCGCAGCCTTCCGGCCCGGATGAGCATCGGCGGAGGTCGTCAGGACCGGGACATCGGGAGACGCGTCACGCGACGCCGGCAAGGGAGCCACGGAGCCACCCGCCTCGGCCGCCAGGATCCGGACCGCGCCCAGCAGAACGATCCAGCGACCCGTCCGGAGGGCCCCTGCGAATGGAAACCGACTCGACCTCAATCGCCGTGAGGCTAGGGGAACGGGAGCCGAAGGGAAGGGTCCAGTGGCACGGACCACCGGGTCAATGGGCCGCCTTGGCGGGGGCCGGCGCGCCCTTGTGCGCCAGTGCGGCCACAGCATGGTCGGCGATCTTCACGAGACCCTGAGGGAACACGCCGAGCACCAGCATCCCGGCCAGGGAGGCCAGGAGGACGATCCGGGTCGACAGCGCCACGGGGATGGTCGAGAGGTTCGGGGACTGGCCTCCCCAGTAGATCGCGCGGATGACGCCGAAGTAGTAGTAGAGCGAGATCACCACGCCCACCACGGCCACGCCGATGAGGGCGTAGAGCTCCGGATGACCCGGGGCCACATCGAGCACGCTCTTGAAGAGGAGCACCTTGCCGAAGAACCCGGCCATCGGCGGGATGCCCGCCAGGGAGACGATGGCCATCGTGAGGCCCGCCGCCAGGAACGGAGACCGCTGGCCCAGGCCCGACAGGGCACCGATGTCGTCGCTCTCCACGTGGTTGGCGATCGCGCTGATCACCGTGAAGGCCGCCAGCACCGAGAAGGCGTAGCCGCCCAGGTAGTAGAGGACGGCCGTGGAACCCGCGGCCGAACCGGCCACGATGCCCAGGAGGAGATAACCGGCGTTGGCGATGGAGGAATAACCCATCAGCCGCTTGAGGTTGCGCTGGGGGATCGCACACAGACTTCCGTAGAGGATCGTGGCACCCGACATCACCACGAAGAGCCGATGCCATTCGGCCGTGATCTGCGGCAGGGCCCCGGTCAGGAGGCGGATGAGCAGGACGAATCCGGCGGCCTTCGATCCGACCGCCAGGAAGGCCGTCGCCGGGGCGGGCGAGCCCTGATAGACGTCGGGCGCCCACATCTGGAAGGGCACCGCGGCGATCTTGAAACCCAGTCCGACGAGGACGAGCAGCAGGCCCACGAGGAACAGGGCCGACTGACCCAGTTCCTTCTGCTTGGCCGCGAGCACGGCGAGGTTGGTGGAATTGGCCGTGCCGAAGATCAGCGCGATGCCGAACACCATGAAGGCCGAGGAGACACCGCCGAGGATGAGGTACTTCACGCCGGCCTCCAGCGAGGCGAGGCGGGTGCGCTGGAAGCTGTTGAGCACGTAGAAGGTCACGGTGATCAGCTCGAGGCTGACGAAGAGCAGCACCAGGTCGTTGGCCGAGGCCGCGAAGAGCATCCCGACCAGCGCGAACACGGTGAGGGCGAAGAACTCCGAGAGGCCCGCCCCGAACTTGGGCGCGAAATCGGCGGCCATCAGCACCACGGCCAGCGCGGCGAAGAGGAAGAAGCCCTTGAAGTAGCGGGCCAGGTCGTCGACCACGAACATGTCGGAGAACGCCGACCCGGACTGCGGGGCCAGCGAGCCCACCGCGAAGGCCAACAGGCAGGCCAGCGCGGCCGCAAGGCCGAGGCCCAACCCCCTGCGGGCCGAGGGCGACACCCAGAGGTCGGCGACCAGCACGGCCAGACCCAGCAACACCGCCAGGAGTTCCAACGTGATCAGCGAGTAATTCATGAAGGCAAGGGCTTGGTCTGCGCTCAGTGTCCGGAATGCGCGTCGGTGTGGGCCGGGGCCGGGGCGGTACCGGAGGCGGCCGCCGGCGGGGTCGCGGCCTCCGAGGGTTTCACATGGGCCGCCACGACCGCCCGGGCGGCGGGCTCGATGCGGGAGGTCAGGAGACCCGGGGCCAGACCGAAGAGCACCAGGGCCACCAGGAGCACCACGAAGGGCAGCCGGCGCCAGAGTCCGGTGTCGGCAACGCGGGCAAACTCGGGCTTCTCCGGCCCGTGCAACACGGCTCGCAGGGCCCGGAGCATGGCGACCGCGCCGATGACCAGGCCGCTCCAGGCGGCGATCACCACCAGGAGGGGCAGCGACTTCCAGGACCCGAAGAGGATGGTGGCCTCACCGGCGAAATTGGCGAATCCCGGCAGACCGCAGCCGGCCATGAAACCCATCACCAGCGCCGTTCCGTAGAAGGGCATCCGGCGCAGCAGGCCGCCCAGGCGGGTCATGTCGAGGGTGCCCGTCTGGGTCTCGAGGTAGCCGCTGAGCGCGAAGCTGAGGCCGGCCAGGAGCGCATGGGCCACCATCAGCAGGACGGTCCCGGTGACACCGATGACCGTCAGACTGGCGATGCCCAGGAATGCGAAGCCCATGTGGGCGAGGCTCGAATTGCCGATGAGGAGGTTCATGTCCTTCTGCCTCAGGGCGACCCAGGCGCAATGCAGCAGGTTGCCGATGGCGAGGAACGCCACCACCGGGAGCCACCGGTGGGCACCGTCGGGCATCAGGGGCACCGCCAGGCGCAGGATCGCATACAGGCCGGCCTTCTTGAGGATGCCCGCGTGCATCATGGCCGTGGCCGTGGGGGCGGCGGCGTAGCCGACAGGGGCCCAGGAATGGAACGGGAAGAGGCCGACCAGCGTCGCGAAGCCGAAGACCACCAGCGGGAAGATCCACGTCTGCGATGCGGCCGACAACGGATGGGCGGCCAGGTGGGCCTGGAGCACGGTGACATCGAGGCTGTTCGCCCCCGCCGCCACATAGAAGGCGACGAGTCCCACCAGAGCGGTGAGCGCCCCGAGGGTGAGGTACAGGGTGATCTTGAAGGCCGCCCAGTTGCGGTCCTCGCCGCGTCCCCAGACGCCGATCATGATGAAGGTGGGGACCAGGGCCAGTTCGTTGAAGAAGTAGAAGAAGAACAGGTCGAGGGAGGCGAAGGCGCCCATCGCTCCGGCGATGATGAGCATCAGCAGCACGTAGAAGAGCTTCACATGCCGCTCGATGTTCCAGGACACGAGGACCGCGGCGAAGCCCACCAGTCCGGTGGCCAGGACAAGACCGATGTTCAGGCCGTCGGCTCCCACATGATAGGCCACGTTCAGCGGCCCGACGGTCACCCACGGCACCAGCGACTCGAATTGCAGGCCCGCCTGCCCGGGATGGAAGCGCGAGAACAGCGAGACGGCCGTCCAGGCGGTCAGCGCCGAGCCCAGGATGGCCAGCGCGCGCAGCACGACCCGGTAGTTGCCCGGGATGAGCAACAGCAGGATCGCCGTGAAGACCGGGGTGAGAATGACGGGGGTCAGGGAGTCCATGGCGGTCATTTCAGGGCAATGAGGACGATGACGATCACGCCGGCCGTGAACAGGAAGGCGTAGGTCTGGATGCTGCCGGTCTGGACCAGGCGCAGGGCCCGGCCGGCGATCTCGACCACGCCGGAGAGGCCGCGGACGGCCAGTCCTGCGATGAGCCAGCGGTCGATGGCGTCGGCGATCTGGGACAGCAGATTGTGGAGCGGCACCACGATGCCGTCGTAGATCTCATCGATGTAGAACCGGTTGCGCATGGCCTGCGAGAGCAGTCCGAGCCGCGGAGAGAGCGGATCGGTCGACGGGGACTTCCCATACAGGGAGTAGGCCAGCGAGAACCCGAAGAGGGCGGCACCGAGCCCGAAGAAGGCGGCGATGGGGTTGTGATTGAACGGCCCGAAGAGGATGTCGCCGCCGTGGGCGGCATGCCCCGGCTTGAAATGCCCGCTGAGGAACTCCCCGAGCGGCAGCCAGGCGATGAAGGCGCTGGGCACCGCCAGCACCAGCAGCGGCACGGTCATGCTCGACGGGGATTCGTGGGCGTGATCGGCCCCCTCGCCGCGGGGCTTGCCGAAGAAGGCCACCAGGACCAACCGGCTCATGTAGAAGGTGGTCAACACCGTCACCAGCACCCCGACCCCGAAGAAGATGGGGTTGGATTCGAGCGCCACGGCCAGGATCTCGTCCTTCGAATAGAATCCGCTGAAGGGCGGCAGACCGGCCAGGGCGGCGGTGCCCAGGGCGAAGGTCCAGAAGGTCCTGGGCATCTTCGTGCGCAGGCCACCCATCTTCCAGATGTCCTGCTCATGGTGGCAGGCGTGGATGACCGACCCCGCGCCCAGGAAGAGCATCGCCTTGAAACCGGCGTGGGTGACCAGGTGATACATCGAGGCCGAGGCGTCCCCGGTCTTGGCGCCGAGTCCGACGGCCATGACCATCAGACCCAATTGGGACAGGGTGGAATAAGCGAGGATGCGCTTGATGTCGTCCTGCTGCACCGCGATGACCGCCGCGAACAGGGCGGTGAACCCGCCGATGCAGGTGATGATCGAAGCCGCGGAGATCCCGTCGAGGAATCCCAACGCGGCCGGCCATCCCGGAGCCGCGGTGTAGAGGAAGAACACCCGGCAGAGCATGTACACGCCCGCCGCGACCATGGTGGCCGCATGGATCAGCGCCGACACCGGCGTGGGGCCTTCCATGGCGTCGGGCAGCCAGACATGCAGCGGGAACTGGGCGCTCTTGCCCATCGCACCCATGAAGATCAGCAGGCCGGCCAACCCGGCCCAGGGACCGAGCAGCGCCGGGTTGGCGATGAACTTCGCCTTGAGCGCGGCGATGTCGAGGGTCCCGGCCACGCTCCAGATGGCCAGGATGCCCAGCATGAATCCGAAGTCGCCGATGCGGTTGGTGAGGAAGGCCTTCTTGGAGGCGTCGCCGGCCGACGGTTTCTCGTACCAGAAACCGATCAGCAGGTAGGACGACACGCCCACCAGTTCCCAGAACACGAAGAGCATCAGGAGGTTGTTGGCCAGCACGATGCCCAGCATCGAGAAGACGAAGAGGCTCAGGGTGGAGAAGAACCGGCTGTAGGACCGGTCGTCGTGCATGTAGCCGGTGGAATAGATCATCACCAGCGAGGCCACCCCCGTGACGACCAGGAGCATCAGCGTGGAGAGGGCGTCGAGGTGGAGGCCGATCTGGGCGTCCAGCCCGGCCACCGGCAGCCAGTGGAAGGGCGTGGCGTCGACCGACTGCCCGCCGAAGACGCAGAACAGGGTGAAGCTCAGCAGGAAGGCGACGACCACCCCGCTGATGTTGAAGGCGGCCGAGAGGGAGCGGCTCCTGGGGACCAGGACGGCCGTGCCGAGGGCCATCACCAACGGCAGGACGAGGATGGCCCAGGCCAGGTCCTGGATCTTGGAGCCGGATTCGACGGCGTGCTGGACGGCTGCGGCGTGTTCCATGGCGGTCGGTCAGAGTTTCAGGGAAGTGAGGTCCTCGACATGCGCCGACTGGCGCTTGCGGTACAGCGCCACGAGCAGCGCGAGGCCCACGGCCACCTCGGCCGCGGCGACGGTGATGATGAAGAACACCATCACCTGGCCGTTCAGGTTGTTGTGGTACCGGGAGAAGGCCACCAGCGCGAGGTTGGCCGCATTGAGCATGAGCTCCAGGCCCATGTAGATGACGAAGAGGTTGCGTCGGGCGACCACGCCCAGCAGGCCGAGGCTGAACAGCAGCGCGCTGACGATCAGGTAGTGGTGGAGTCCGGGGGTCACGGGAAAGTCGGTTCGGTTGGGGGCGCGCTCGGGTTTCGGGGGATCAGCGGAGGTCCTTCTTGGTGATCAGGATCGCGCCGACCATGGCGACCAGCAGGAGGACGGAGAGGATCTCGAAGGGCAGGATGTGCGATTCGAAGAGCAGGCGACCCAGGGCCTTGGTCTCGCCCTCGGCCAGCCGGCCCGCGGGAGCGACGGCCGGGACGGTCTTGACCACCGACGCCACGAGGGTGCCGGCGATGGCCAGCGCGGAAAGTCCTCCGAGGCCGACGGCCACCTTGTTGAAATGACGGCGTTCGTCCTCCTTCAGGTCGAGGAGCATGATGACGAAGAGGAACACCACCATGACCGCACCCGCGTAGACCAGCACCTGGACCGCTGCCAGGAAGAAGGCGTGCAGCAGCACGAAGAGCCCGGCCATCGAGATGATGGTCAGGACCAGGAACATCGCGCTGGTGACCGGGCTGCGGCTCAGCGGATTGAGCACGGTCAGGAACCCGAAGAGCAGGGTCAACCCGGCCAGCGCGTAGAAGAGGAGATCGGTGAACTGGGGCATGTCGGGAGGGGTTCGGATCTCTAGCGGGCGTCGACCGGGAAGGACTCCTGCGCCTGGGCCTCCTCCAGCTTGTGCTTCCATTTCTGGATGCCGGCGTGGGTGCCCCCGAGCTTCAGGAGCTTCTCCTTGTTGAAGATCATGGATTCCCGGTTCTCTGCCGTGATGGAGTAGTCCTTCTGGAGGAAGATGGCCTCCTCGGGGCAGACCTCCTGGCACATGCCGCAGAAGATGCACCGCAGCATGTTGATCTCGAACTCACGGGGCATCTTCTCGGCATTCCGGCGATCGGCCGGCTGACCCTCCGCGCCCGGAGGGGTGATGCGGATGGCCTTGGGCGGGCAGACGAATTCGCAGAGCTGGCAGCTCACGCACTTGGTGGCGCCGTCCTGGTCCTTCACCAGGTAGGGGGCGCCGCGGTAGCCCTCGGGCACCACCCAGCGCTCCTCGGGATACTGCATGGTCACGGACTTGCCCTTGAAGACGGTGTCCGCGAAGTGCTTGGCCGTGACCTTGAGGCCGCCGAGGATGGTCGGCAGGTAGGTGCGCTCGTAGAAGGTCAGCGGGGCGCGATCGACGACTTTGGTGCTCATGGGTTCGCTGGGCGGATCAGTGGTTGAACAGGGCGACCACCAACGCGGTCACTACGATGTTGGCGAGGGCCATGGGGATGAACCGGCGCCATCCGAGGTCCATCAACTGATCGTACCGGAAGCGCGGGAGCATCCAGCGCACCCAGATGAACACGATCATGAAGAACGCCATCTTGGCGAGGAAGACGCCGATGTGGATCAGTCCGACCAGCAGGGAGTTGGCCGGTAGGTTCAGGGCATCGATGAAGGGCAGCGTCCAGCCCCCGAGGAACAGCGTCACCATCATGGCCGCCGAGGCGATCATGTTGGCGTACTCGCCCAGGAAGAAGAGGGCGAACTTCATCGAGCTGTACTCGGTGTGGTAGCCGCCGACGAGCTCCGACTCGGACTCCGGAAGGTCGAACGGCAGGCGGTTGGTCTCGGCGAAGGCGGCGATCAGGAAGATGACGAAGGCCAGCGGCTGCTTGAGGATCATCCAGCCGTGCTCGGCCTGGTAGCGGATGATGTCGCCCAGGTTGAGGCTCTCGGTGAGCATGAAGATCGGGATCACGCTCATGCCCATGGCGATCTCGTAGGAGATCATCTGGGCGCTCGAGCGGATGCTGCCGAGGAAGGGGTACTTGGAATTGGAGCCGTAGCCGGCCAGCACGATCCCGTACACGCCCAGCGACACGATGCCGAAGGTGTAGAGGATGCCGACGTTGAGGTCGGCGATGACCATCTTCTGGCCGCCGAGGTTCGAACCGAAGGGGATCACCGCGACGGTGAGGAGCGCCGGGATCACCGTGATGGCCGGAGCCAACCAGAAGTAGACCTTGCGGACGTAGCTCGGCGTGAAGTCCTCCTTGAGCATGAACTTCAGACCGTCGGCCGCCGGCTGGAAAATGCCCAGCTTCACGAGGAACGGACCGACCACCGGGAGGTACCGGACGAAGAACGGGGCCGTGCGGTTCGGGCCGACGCGGTCCTGGATCCACGCCGAGACCTTGCGCTCCACGAGGACCGCGTACGCGACGGCCGTCATCACCACGCCGAAGACGACGCCGATCTTCAGCGCGCTGAAGAGGATCAGCTGCGCGGTCGGGCTGAGATAGTTGATGGCTTCCATGGTCGTTCAGATCTGGACCGTGACACCGGTGTCGCCCAGCCCGGCCCATTCGAGCCCGGCGAAGGCCGGCACCTCGGCGGCCATCTGGTTGAAGAGCCCCTCGATGGTCCGGTATCCGTTCTGGCCGGTCAGCGAGTGCACCAGCTCGTGCAGGAATTCCCATTCGGCGCGGGCGTCGCCCGGCGCCTCGACCGCCTTCTGGAACCTCTGGAGGCGCCCCTTGACGTTGACGAACGTGCCCCGCTTCTCGGCATGGGCCGCACCCGGCAGCAGCAGGGTCGCCGCGGCCGTCGTGGCGTTGGGCAGGATGTCGCTGACGATCAACGCATCGAGCTTGGACAGGAGCTCCGGTCCGATGCCCAGCCGGGTGACGTCCTCGCCGAAGACGACCAACGTCCTGATGCGCCCCTGGGCGATGCCGTCGGCGATCTTCGGCAGGTTGAACCCGAACTCGGTGAAGGCCATGCCGGTCAGGCGCACGCCGTTGCTGTTGGGATTGCGGTCCTCGCTCACCAGCAGTCGGTCGGGCTCGCCGTCGCGCGGCACCGAGTCGGTCAGCGCCGCGGTGCGGGTGGCCAGCTTCTTGAGCAGGAAGAGCTCCTCGTTGGTCTGGCGGGCCGACACCACGAAGGCGACGCTACCCTGGGGCGCCTGCCCGAGGATCAGGGCGGCCGACTCGAGAGCGGCGTTCCACGAGACCCGCTCGCGGGCCCCGCCCGCCGAGACACGCAGCACCTCCTTGAGGCGGTCGGCACGACCCACCCAGCGGTAGTTGAGACGGCCGCTGTCGCACATCCACGGTCCGTTCACCGCGTCGTTCTCGCGCGGCTCGTACCGGTGGATGACCCCTTCGCGCGACCCGACGGTGATGTTGCAACCGGTGCCGCAGCTGGTGCAGAGGCTCTTGGTCTCCTTGAGGAACCAGACCCGCATCTTGAAGCGGAAGTCCTTGGAGGTCAGGGCACCCACCGGGCAGAGGTCCACGGTGTTGAGCGTGTAGTTGTTGTCGAAGTGACCCGGCTTGAAGGCGGCGATCGTGTTGTAGGAACCCCGGTTCACGATGCCCAGGGCGTCGTCGCCGGCGATGTCGCGGGTGAAACGGATGCAGCGGGTGCACAGGATGCAGCGCTCGTCGTCGAGGACGATGCGCGGCCCGAGGTCGACCGCCTTGGGCTTGTGGACCTTGGCCTCGACGAACTGGCTGCCGGCCTTGCCATGCTGGACCGAGTATTCCTGGAGCTTGCACTCGCCGGCCTGGTCGCAGATCGGGCAGTCGAGCGGATGGTTGATCAACAGCGATTCGAGGACCGACTCGCGCATCTGCTGAGTGGCCTTGGAATCGGCGTAGATCTCCATGCCCGGGGAGATGGGCGTCGCGCAGGCGATGGCACCGCGGGGGGTTCCGGGCTCATAGGGCAGCACCGACTTGGCGATCTTGGGCGTGCCGTCCTCGTTGAGCACGGGTTTGCGGTCGGGGCCGATCATCGGCGTGCCGAACTCCACCAGGCACATGCGGCAGTTGCCCGCGACCGGAAGCTTGTCGTGGTAGCAGTAGTGCGGGATGTCGACGCCGGCGATCCTGGCCGCCTGGAGCATGGTCGTCGGCGCGGGCCTGCCCTGCCAGTCCGGCATGGTCTTGGGCACCTGCACGGTCCTGCCGTTGACCTTCACGGTCATGGTCTCGACCGGCGGGGCCGCCGGGGCGGGGGCCGGTGCCGGGGTGGTGGAGGGAGCAGCGGGGGCGGACATCGGGGGTCAGTGGGTTGGAAGGCTGGCGGCGGCCGGGCGGGCGGCATGCGACGGGGCCGATGGGGAACCCTGGGATTTCGAACGGGCCGCCTCGTCGGCCGCACCCTGGGCCTCGAACTCGTCGCGGAACTTCTTCACGAAACTCAGGACCGGCCAGGAGGCAGCCTCGCCGAAGGCGCAGATCGTGCGGCCCTGGATGTTCTGGGCGATGTGGGTGAGGTAGTCGGCATCGGCCTTGCGACCCTCGCCATGGCTCAGACGATGGGTGGCCTTGGCCAGCCAGAGCGCCCCCTCGCGGCACGGCGTGCACTGGCCGCAGCTCTCGTGGGCGTAGAACTCGGAGAGGTTGCCGAGCGTCTCGACCATGCTGCGCGAATCGTCGAGCACGATGATGGCGCTGGATCCGGACATGGTGCCCGCCTGCTGAAGCGAGTCGAAGTCGTAGGGCAGGTCGAGCAACGGCACATCGACCTTGGTCATCTGGCCGTCGGCCCCCTTGCGGTTGAGTTTGAAGACCTCGCCGGCCTTCAGGACCTTCGACGAGGAGCCGCCCGGGATGATCGCCTTGAGCGAGCGCCCCGGCTTGAGTCCGCCGCCGAAGTTCTTGTCGAAGATCAGTTCGCCCAGCGTGACGCGGCCGACCTGGATCTCGTAGTAGCCGGGCTGCTGCACATCGCCGCTCAGGCTGACGATGCGGGTGCCGGTGTTGTTGGGCGTGCCCAACTTGGCGTACTCGGTGGGCCCCATCAGCACGATGTGCTTCACGTGGCACAGCGTCTCGACGTTGTTCACGATGGTCGGGCACATGTAGAGCCCCAGGACCGCCGGGAAATACGGGGGCTTGATGCGCGGGTAGGCCCGCTTGCCCTCGAGCGACTCGATGAGGCCGGTCTCCTCGCCGCAGATGTACGCGCCGGCGCCCCGGTGGACGTGGATCTCCAGGTCGTAGCCGGTGCCCAGGATGTTCTTGCCCAGGAATCCGGCCGTGCGCGCCTCCTTGAGGGCCTGATTCAGCAGCTTGGCCGCATGGGGCATCTCACCCCGGATGTAGATGTAGGCCAGCTTCACGTCGTTGGCCCAGCACGAGATGATCATCCCCTCGATCAACTGGTGCGGATCCTTGTGGAGGATCTGGCGGTCCTTGAACGTGCCGGGCTCGGACTCGTCGGCGTTGCAGATCAGGTAGATGGGCTTGCCGCTCCGGCGGTCCACGAAGCTCCACTTGAGGCCGGCGCTGAATCCGGCGCCGCCACGACCGCGCAGGCCCGACGCCTTGACGTCCTCGCGCAGGGCCTCCTGCGGGCTGAGCTTCTTGCCATCGGGCAGATCCCGCGCCGGCATGGCCAACGCCCGCTTCAGCGCCTCGTAGCCGCCATGACGCTGGTAACACCCGATGTCCGGCGTGTAGCCCGGCTCGTCGAGATCCTTGAGGATCAGCTTGAAGGGCCGTGGGCCGGCCGGCGCCTGCGACGCGGGCGGCCATGCCGTTCCATCGGTGCTCTTGACGTTCTGTGGGGAGGGGTCTGGCATGGCTTTGCTTGACTCAGAAACGCTTCCTAGTAAGTTCGCGGCTTCGGTTCCGGCTGCCCGATGGTGTAATGGTAGCACAACAGTCTCTGAATCTGTTTGTCATGGTTCGAATCCATGTCGGGCAACCACTCCTCCGGACCGAAATCCCCCCAGATCGCAGAGGAAGCCCGGATTGAAATCCTCCCCAGGTTGAGATCCCCGAGATGACCGAGACCCCGTCGATCGATCCTGTCTGAGACCGCACGACGTTGCCCGGAGCCAAGGGCTCAGGGTGGTCGATCAGATGGTCCACGGAGGCGCTCATGATCGGCTCAGGCGGCCTGACCCTTCTTGAGAATGGCCTCGGCCTCGGCGGCACCGACCTTGTGGTGGAGGTCTTCGTTGACCAGCACCACCGGAGCCGTGCCGCAGCTGGCCAGGCACTCCACGAACTCGACGGTGAACTTCCCGTCGGGGGTGGTCTGGGGCGCGTGGGCGTGGGGATCGAGCCCGAGCTTGGTGCAGAAGCGCTCCCTGAGCTCGGCACTCCCGGCCAGTGAACAACTCAGCGTGCGACACACCTTGATGTGAGTCCTGCCCAGAGGCTCCTGCCGGAACATCGGGTAGAACGTCACCAACTCGTACACGTTGATCGGCTGCAGGCCCAACTTGCGGGCGGTCCACTCCACGGCCTCCTTCGAGACGTATCCGAAGTGCTCCTGCAGGGCGTGCAGGAACATCAGGGAAGCGCTCCGCTTGACCGGATAGTGCGTGGTGAGCTCATCGAGCTCGGCTTCCAAACTGGCGGGGACAGAAAAGCTCATCGGTGAAATCCGTTGAAGTCCGGTTAGCGGTCGCACTCGCCCATTACGAAGTCGAAGGATCCCAGGATGGAGACCACATCGCTCATGAGATGCCCCGGCAACACCGCCGGCAGGATGCCCAGGTTCACGAACGATGGGGCACGGATCTTGAGGCGGTAGGGCGTGCCGCCTCCGCGGCTGTGGATGTAGAAACCGAGTTCACCCTTGGGGTTCTCGGCGCCGAAATAGACCTCGCCCGCCGGCGCATTCACTCCCTGGGTGACGATCATGAACTGGTGGATCAGCTCTTCCATGCTGGTCAGCACCTTGTCCTTGGGTGGCAGGACGACCTTGCCGTCGGCCACGTTGATGGGCTCCTTGCCGGCATTGTCGGGGCCGCCGGGGATGCGGTCGAGGCACTGGCGGATGATGCGCACGCTCTGGCGCATCTCCTCCATGCGGACCAGGTACCGGTCGTAGGAATCTCCCACCGAACCGATCGGGACGTCGAAGTCGAGGTCCTTGTAGACGAGGTACGGATGGGCCTTGCGGACGTCGTAATCGACCCCGCTGCCGCGCAGATTGGGGCCGGTCAGGCCGTAATCGATGGCCAGCTCCTTGGAGATCACGCCCACATCGCGGGTGCGGTCGACAAAGATGCGATTGCGCGTGAGCAGCGTCTCGGACTCGTCGAAGTTGACGACCACCTCGTCGAGGAACTTGCGCACCGCCGCCACCCAGCCCGGCGGGCAATCGCGGGTCATGCCGCCGATGCGGGTGTAGCTGGTGGTGAAGCGCGCGCCGGTGAGGGCCTCGCACAGGTTGTAGATCTTCTCGCGCTCCGTGAAGGTGTGCAGGAACACCGTCAAGGCACCCACATCCATGGCGAAGGCCCCCAGACCGAGGAGGTGGGCCGAGATGCGGGCCAACTCGCAGCAGATGACGCGCAGATACTGGCAGCGCGGGGGCAGCTGGGTGTCGATGCCCATGAGCTTCTCGACGGCCAGCGCGTAGGCCACGTTGTTGGCCAGGGGAGCGAGGTAGTCCAACCGGTCCGTGTAGGGCACGAACTGGTTGTAGGTCATGTTCTCGGCGATCTTCTCATCACCCCGGTGCAGGTAGCCCACATCGGGAATCGCCTTGGTGATGGTCTCGCCGTCGAGCTCGATGACGATGCGCAGCACGCCATGGGTCGAGGGATGCGACGGCCCCATGTTGAGGACCAGCTTGTCGCCGTGGAGGTCGAGGAGTTCCTCGCCCTGGGTTTGCGACCCGGATTGCACGGCCTCGACCGACCGGGCCGCGGCATCCTTGAATTCGATGGTTTGGGTGGCCATGGCTTACTCTTCCGGGGTGCGGACGCGGGGCTCGCGGGCGGCGGAATCCTTGCCGCCGGGCAGGGTCACGAACGGCCCCCCCTCGAGGGGAGCGGGTTGGCTGAACGCCGTGTCGGGCAGGACCGTCGGTTTGCCCGCCAGCGGGAAATCCTTGCGCAGCGGGAAGTAGGGGTAGCCCTCCCACATGAGGATGCGGCGGAGGTCCGGATGGCCGCTGAAGACGATCCCCATCATGTCGTAGGCCTCGCGCTCATGCCAGTCGGCCGTGCGCCAGACGGCGGAGACGGTGGGCAGCTGGGAGCGCTCCTCGCCGACGTGGGTCTTGAGTCGGAGGTGCCGCCCGTGGCCGATGCCGGAAAGCTCGTAGACCACCGTCCAGCGCGGATCGTCGCCATAGTTGTCGACGCTGCTCAGGTCGAGCAGGAGGTCGAACCCCAGGGCCGTCTTGGCGTGCAGGCTCACCTCGGCGATGCGCTCGGGATCGGCGACGGTCACGGTGACTTCGCCCCGGAATTCGAGGGGCTCCGAGATCAGGTCGCCAAACTTCTCGCGAAGCTGGCCGGCGAGTTCGAGGGAGGTCGGCACTGGGAAGGGGGGAAGGATCAGGGTTGGGATTGCAGGACCTCGCCGTGGGCGCCCAGGCGCAGGCCCATCCGGCCGTACTTCTCCGGGGCCACATCCCTCTTGAGGTCGTGGGTGATGGGCTCCCGGGCCACCTTGTCCTGGAGGCGCATCAGGGCGTCGAGCAGGGCCTCGGGCCGCGGAGGGCAACCGGCCACGTAGACGTCGACCGGAAGGATCTGGTCGACCCCCTGAAGCACGGCATAGCTGCGGTACATGCCACCGGTCGAGGCACAGGCGCCCATGGCGATGACCCACTTGGGCTCGGCCATCTGCTCGTAGATGCGGCGGACGGCCAGAGCCATCTTGTAGGTCACCGTACCGGCCACGATCATCACGTCGGACTGGCGCGGGGAGAAGCGCATGACCTCGGAACCGAACCGGGAGATGTCGAAGCGGCTGGCACCCACGGCCATGAGCTCGATGCCGCAGCAGGCCAGGCCCATGGGCATTGGCCAGAGGGAGTTCTTACGGAACCAGTTGAGGGCCGCGTCCACCGTGGTGTGAACCACCTCGCCCTCGATCTTCGAGTTGTACCCGAACTCCGCGGTGGTCTTGCCGCCGATCACGGCTGGGGACGTTGCATCCATAAACCAAAAGGGCGGGGAGTGTTCCCCGCAGACGCCGCAAACTATGTTTCCGATCGCCGATGCAGCAAGCGGCTTTTGTGAATTTTTTCACAAAGTCGCCGGAATCCGCGCAAACGCCGCATCGCGGATTCCAGACCCCGGGATCTCATCCGCCACCGACCGGACGCGCCATGCAGACGATGTCATCGACCCGGCCGTCGAGGATGCGGACGCCCCGCTTCACCCCCTCGATCTCGAATCCCCGGCGGCGATACAGGGCCAGGGCGGCGGTGTTCGAGGCGTACACCTCCAGCTCCACCCGCCGGAATCCGGCCCCCGGAGCCGCGTCCAGCGCCCGGTCGAGCAGGCGACCACCGAGACCCCGGCCCCGCCATCCGGCCACGACCCCCATGCCCAGACGACCGTTGTGCTCGTACCCCGGGAAAGGGTACAGGCGCACGATGTCGCACCAACCCACGACCGTCGCATCCAGGACCGCGACGAACAGGGGCGAACCGGCCGACCGGTTGACTTCGATGAACGCCCGGGTCTCGACCTCCGAGAACGGTTCCACCGTCGCCAACCACCGACGCTCGCGGGCCACCCCGCCCAGCGCCTCGCGGAGGGGGGTCGCATGCAGGGGACAGGTCGGGAGGATCAGGACCTCCGCAAGATTGGGCTGGGTCTGGGGATGCATCGGGGCTCCAGATGCGGGGCTTCGACCAGGGTCTCCGAAGTCGGGACATCCCCGCCGGCCGACCCAGGATCGCCGAGGTTCCCGGGAGGGTCCAGTCGGAGAAGGGCCGAAGACGGGTCCGGGAATGATCCCGGGGAGCGGCCCACCCCGACCCGGTGAAGGGCTTGCGAGGGTCCGGTCGGGACCGGACGATTTCAAAGGAAGCAAAAACGGGCGTTGACACCCACCCCACCATTTGCTTCATTCCACGTCCCCCTGTTCCGGGGAAGTTTTTTTATGTACGCTGTTCTGGAAACCGGCGGTAAGCAGTACCGCGTCGCCTCAGGCGACACCCTTGAGATCGAACTCCTGACCGCCGCCGCGGGTCAGACCCACACGTTCGACCGCGTCCTCCTCATCAACAAGGAGGGCAAGGTCACCGTCGGCACCCCGGTCATCGCCGGCGCGACGGTCAAGGCCGACGTGGTCGAGCACATCCGCGGCGACAAGGTCGTCTCGTTCAAGATGCGCCGCCGCAAGGGCTACCACAAGAAGATCGGCCACCGTCAGGAACTGACCGTGGTGAAGGTCACCGAGATCAACGGCTGATACCAACACAGCTGTCGCAAACATTTCAGGCATATGGCTCACAAGAAAGGTCAAGGCAGTTCCCGCAACGGACGCGATAGCGTCAGCAAGCGACTGGGCGTCAAGGCGTTCGGTTCCGAGTTCGTGACGGCCGGCAGCATCCTGGTCCGCCAGCGCGGTTCCAAGTTCTCCGCCGGTTCCAACGTCGGCACCGGCCGTGATTGGACCCTGTTCGCCCTCACCGACGGCACCGTCCAGTTCGACAAGGCCCGCTCCCGCGTGAGCGTCGTGCCCGCCGCCGTGACCGCCTGATCGGAAGTCCCGATCGACACCGATCGGGACCACCGGATCGACGTTCACGTCCAGCGTTCACACCGGCCGCATCGCGTTACGACTCGTGCGTCGCCGGCACTTTCCTGGGCGAGGCTCCTCGGGGCCTCGCCCTTCGTTTTTTTTCCACCGGCTCCTCGGAGCCTCGCTTTTCCGGTCCATTCTCCCACTCTCACGCCATGTTCGTCGATGAGGTCAAGGTCTACGCCCGTGCCGGCCACGGCGGCAAGGGTGCGGTCGCCTTCCACCGGGAGGCCTACATCCCCAAGGGGGGACCCAGCGGGGGCAACGGAGGCCGTGGCGGTGACGTGATCCTCGAGGCCGACCACGACCTCAACAACCTGATCCAGCAATTCTTCGTGCCCAACCTGTTGGCCGAGAACGGCCAAGGCGGCATGGGCAAGGGCATGGACGGCAAGGCCGGCAAGGACCTGATCATCAAGGTCCCCTGCGGCACGATCGTCTGGCGCTTGAAGCAGGAACCCGAATTGCCCGAGGGCGTCACCGGATCCGATGATCCTGAAGCCACCGACGAGCCCGAGGAGCCCCTGATCATCTCCGCCGCGGGAACCGACCGACCGGTCATCCGCCACTCCGGCGGCGTCCAGGCCGTGGAACTGGATCTCGGTGCGGAGGGGGAGGACGACGACACCCGGAGCGGCTCCCAGAAGCGTGACGCCCAGAAGGGCGACCGGGTGTGCGATCTCACCGAGCACGGCCAGCGCTTCGTCCTGTGCAAGGGTGGGCGCGGCGGCCTCGGCAACCGCAATTTCGCCACGGCGGCGCGGCAGACCCCCCGATTCGCCCAACCCGGCGAGGCCGGCGACGAGGGCGGGTTCCTCTTCGAACTGCGCATGATCGCGGAGGTGGGCCTCGTCGGATACCCCAATGCCGGGAAGTCCACGCTGCTGAGCGCCATCTCCAAGGCCCGCCCCAAGATCGCGGCCTACCCCTTCACCACCCTGACTCCCCAGGTGGGCATCGTCGAATACCCGGAAGACTATCACCGACTGACCGTCTGCGACGTTCCCGGCCTCATCGCAGGGGCCCATCGCAACGTCGGCCTCGGACACGCCTTCCTGCGCCACATCGCCCGTTGCCGGATCCTGGTGATCCTCCTCGACATGGCGGGGACCGACAATCGACATCCCTGGGACGACTACCACAGCCTGCTGGAGGAACTCGAACTCTACGATCCGTCCCTGCTCGAACGCCCCCGTCTCGTCGTGGCCAACAAGATGGATGAACCCCCCGCCGAGGCGAACCTCAAGTCGTTCAAGCGCCGGGTCCGCAAGGTGCCGGTGCTGCCCATCTCGGCCGCCTTCGACGAGGGCATCCCCGCCTTCCGCAAGATGATCCGCGAGATGGTGGAGGAGGCAGGCGCCCAGGCGTGAATCCAGGCCGTTGAACCGGCCCGTCCCGCCCCATCCAGGGCCCCGCGGCGACCACCCAGTACCAGCGGAGCGGGATCGGTCCGGAACACGCTCCGGAAGCGATCCACCCCCCTCGCGCATCGCGCGAAAATGCCTTCCTCCCCCGAGCTTCCCTGCGGGCGAAGGACAGTTCCCGCGGAGCCCACCGATCAGCATCAGGAGACGGCGCAAGAAATGAGGAGGGACCCGTTTTTGTAAATAGTCGGGACCGACCCCTTTTGGAGTGGTTTGACGCTTGGTGGCGGCGGGGCCGTGGCGTACAACGCGCAAGGCATGGCACGACTCGTCTTCGACATCGAAACCTCGGCGGTCGGACTGGAACACTTCGACGAGGCACAGCAGGAGTACCTGTTCCGGGAGGCGGAACGGCAGCCGACCGAGGAGGACAAGGCGCGGAAACGGGCCGAGATCTCGCAACAGTTCAGCCTCTGGCCCTTCACCGCCCAGGTCGTGTGCATCGCCATGATCAACGCCGACTCCGGCAAGGGACAGGTGCTCTACCAGTCCGACGACTTCGACGAGGAATCGCTCGAGTCGGCGGACCCGGACGACCCCTCCTCGCCCTCCTCCTCCGCGACGGTCGAGTTCGCTCCCCAGGTCGACGAGGTGGAGCTCCTGACCGCCTTCTGGGACGTAGCCAAGCGCTACGACGGCATCGTGACCTTCAACGGGCGGGGCTTCGACGTCCCCTTCCTGTACCTCCGCTCGGCCCTGCTCAACGTGCCCATCACGCGCAAGGACTGGCTGGGCTACCGCTACCAGACCGAACCCCACTGCGACCTGGCCGAGCAGTTCACCTTCTACAGCGTCAGCGGACGCGAGGGGGCCGCCCGACGCTTCAACCTCGACTTCTACTGCAAGGCCTTCGGCATCCCCTCGCCGAAGGCGATGGGCGTGACCGGGATGGATGTCGCGTCGCTGCTGGCCGAGGGCCGACACCGCGAGATCGCCGAGTACTGCCTGCGCGACGTCGTCGCCACGGTGGAACTGCACAAACTCTGGGAGGAACGCCTCAAGGGCATCAAGTGAGCGCCCGATCCGGGTGAACCTCCGATCCCGTGCGATCCCGGGCGCTCCCTGTCCGGGCCCGCGCCACCGCCCACGCACACGCCCGCGTGTTTTGACTTCGACGCCCTCCCCCATACCCTCCTCCGCATGCACATCGTCCGTGCCTCGGATGCCGACCATGACGCGCGCCTCAACCAGGCCGCCGCCGCCTCGTCCCTCTTCGATCCCGTCATCGAGGAGCGCACGCGCGCCATCATCGAAGCGGTCCGCACCCGCGGCGATGCCGCCCTGGTCGAGTTCACCCAGCGCTTCGACGGGGCCACGCTGACCCCCGAACAGATCCCGGTGACCCAGGCCGAGCGGATGCAGGCCTCGCTGCTGGCCGGACCCGGGTTGCGCGCCGCCGTCACCGAGTCGGCCAGGAACATCGCCGCCTTCTCCAAGCGTTCGCGTCGACGGGACTGGTCGGCCAAGAACTCCCATGGCGCCACGGTGGGCGAGGTGTTCCAGCCGTTCCAACGCGTGGGCATCTACATCCCGGGCGGCACGGCACCGCTGGTGTCCACCGCGCTGATGACCCTCACGCTGGCCAAGGTGGCCGGATGCCCCGAGATCGTCGTGTGCACCCCGTGCGGCAAGGACGGCACGATCAATCCCGCCCTGCTCTTCGCGGCCAATGTCGCGGGCGCCACCGAGATCCACCGCGTCGGCGGCTCGCAGGCCATCGCGGCCATGGTGCACGGCACCGAGACCATCCGGCCGGTCCACAAGGTCTTCGGACCCGGCAACGCCTACGTCGTGGCCGCCAAGCGCCTGCTCTTCGGACACGTCTCGGTCGACCTGCTCCCGGGACCCAGCGAAACGCTCGTCCTGGCCGACGACTCGGCCGATCCCCGCTTCATCGCGGCCGACCTGCTCGCGCAGGCCGAACACGGGTCCGGACACGAGCGGGTCTGGATGGTGACGACCTCGGCCGCCCAGTTGAAGGCCGTGGAGAAGGAGATCGCCCGCCAATTGCCCACCCTCCACCGCCGGGAATTCATCCAGAAGGTCCTCGATGCCAACACCTGGCTCATCCAGGTGCGGGACCTCGACGCGGCCGTGGCGCTGGTGAACCGCCTGGCCCCGGAGCACTGCGAGATCATGACCCGCAATCCCCGGGCGCTGGTCCCGCGGATCCACGCGGCCGGAGCCATCTTCCTCGGTCAGGGATCCCCGACGGTCCTGGGAGACTACATCGCCGGCCCGAGCCACGTGCTGCCCACCGGCGGCGCAGGCCGCAGCTTCGCCGGACTGACCGTCGATCAATTCCAGCGCCGCACCAGCGTGGTCGAATACTCCACGCCGTCGCTGCGCAAGGCGCTCCGGGGCGTGGCCACCTTCGCCGAACTGGAGGGCCTCGACGGGCACGGCCGCTCGGCCTCCATCCGGCTGGAGCGGAAAGCCAAGGGACGCTGAGCCCGCCGCCGGGCTGCCGGGCTTGTTCCGGGAAGCCCGCTGTGCTCCCATCCGAAGCCATGCATTCGACCCGAACCCGCCCGTCCCCGGGAACCACCGTGGGCGCGGTCCTGCTGGCCATGGGTCTGGCTTCCGGCTGCGTCACCGAGCCGATGACCGGGCGCCAGCAATTCATGATCACCGGGGCCGGCCAGGAGATCGCCCTCGGCCTGAGCGCCTTCGAATCGCTCAAGAAGGAGACGCCCATCAGCAAGGATGCCACCCAGAAGGCGCTGCTCGACAAGGTGGGTCGGCGCATCGCCGCCGTGGCCGGAATGCCCAATGCGCAGTGGGAATTCGTGCTGTTCGACAGCCCCCAGGCCAACGCCTTCTGCCTGCCCGGCGGCAAGGTCGGGGTCTACACCGGCATCCTGCCCATCACGAAGGATGAATCGGGCCTGGCCACCGTCATCGGGCACGAGGTCGCCCACGCGCTCGCACGGCATGGCGGCGAACGGATGAGCGTGGCCAAGGGCATCGAGCTGGCCGGGATCCTCGGCGGCACGGCGATGTCCCAGACCGAATACGGGCCCTACTTCCAGCAGCTGTACGCGCCGGTCTCCCAGGTGGGCGTGGCCCTGCCGCACAGCCGGATGCAGGAGAGCTCGGCCGACGAGATCGGGCTGGTGCTCATGGCCCGCGCCGGCTACGACCCGAAACAGGCCGTCGCGTTCTGGGAACGCTTCGCCGCGCACAACCGCGCATCCGGTGGCCAGACGCCCTGGTTCCTCCGGACCCATCCGCTGGACCAGCAGCGGATCGCCAAGATCCAGCAACTCCTTCCGAAGGCGCAGGCCGAATTCCGTCCCGCCAACCCCTGAATCCCCCATGAAGCGCACCTCGACGATCCTCCCGGCCACCGTGCTGGGCCTGCTGACCCTGTCCCTCACCTCCGGCTGCGGCTCGTCCGGCTCCAAGGCCAAGGCCCGGATGATCGCGCCCCAGGGCGACGAGGCAGTGGTGACCTCCACCGGGCTGCCCTACCGGCCGACGGCCCCGGTGATCCCGGTCGATCCGCCGGCGGGATTCAAGCCGGAGCTCAACCCGCCGGCCCCGCTGGCCACCGTGCCCGGCGTGAAGCCCGCCCCGCTGTTGCTGGCCTCGCCCCTGCGTCCCTACCGGGAGCCCAGGGCGACCAACGACTGGGTGACCGCCGCCAAGGGTTGGCGCGGCACGCCCTTCCGCGAGGACGGCTCCGACCGGCAGGGCGCCGACAGCGCGGGCTATGTGGCGCAACTCCACAAGGAGGTCGCCTCGACCGCCGTCCCTGCGACCCCGGCCGAGATGTGGACCTCCGGCAAGCCGGTCGGCATCGCCGCCTTCGAGCCGGGCGACATCGTCTTCTTCGGCGACCTGAATTCGCTGTCGCCGATCCATGTGGGCGTGTACGTGGGGGACCGGTCCTTCACCCACAGCAGCAACGGCGTCGGTGTCAGCTTCGCCTCGCTCGACGACACCTACTGGAAACCCCGGTTCCTCGGGGCCCGCCGGCCCCAGCGCTGAACCGGGCAGGCCCGCGGATCCTCGCCTCAGCGCGGCAGCGTCTCCGGCAGGTCGGCGATGGCATAGACCATCACGGCCAGCGCCGCCGAACACCGGGCCAGCGCCTCGGGATCGACCTTGTCCACGGTGTCGGCCTCGGTGTGGTGGACCTTGAAATACCGGGACCGGTCCACATGCAGGGACATCACCGGAACCCCCCGCTCCAGCAGCGGAGCGGTATCGGCCGCCGATCCCCGGGAATCGGCCAGGCCGGCCCCCAGTCGATCGGCCAGATGGGCGTGCACCGGGACCAGCAGCGCCCGGGCGCCATCGCTGCCCGTGAATCCGAACCCCCGGGGCTGGTAGGTCCCCTCGTCGGCCTCCAGCGCGACGACATGCCGCGACAGTTCCGAGGCATGGGCATCCCGATACGCCCGCGCCCCAAGGCCACCCCACTCCTCATGGGTCCAGAGCACGCAACGGACCGTGCGCCGGGGCCGCAGGCCGAGTTTCTGGATCCAGCGGAGGGCCTCCCAGGCGGCCACGCAGCCACCGCCGTCATCCTGGGCTCCCTGCCCCACATCCCACGAATCGATGTGCCCGCCCACCACCACCACCTCGTCGGGCGTTTCCCGGCCACGGATCTCGGCGACCACGTTGCGGTTGGTCGCCACGCCGCGCTCCCGCGCGGACATCTCCAGGCGCAGGGTGACCGGCCGGCCTCGGGCCACCTCCCGGGCGATGCGGGCGGCGTCCTCGGGTGCCAGGGCCGCGTGGGGGATCCGGGCGACGCCGTCTTCGTAACGCATCACCCCGGTGTGCGGCGTGCGCAACGGATCCTCTCCCACCGAACGGATGAGACTGGCGACCGCGCCCGCCTTGGCCGCCTCGACCGCGCCCTGGGTCCGGAAGCGGACGGTCTGGCCGTACTCGGTGAACGGAGCATCGAACAGGACGATCCTGCCCCGGACCTCGGCGGCCCGTTGCGCCAGCTCGGCGAAATTCGTCACCACGGTGACCGGAGCGGTGATGCCACCGGGCGGCGTGGCCACACTGCCGCCCAGGCCCAGCATCGGGAGACGTTCGCGCCGTGGCGAAAGCATTTCGACGGATTCGACCCCGCGCTCCCAGACGGGAACGACCACCGGCTCGCCGTGGACGTTCTCCAGGCCGTCGCGGCGCATCCGCTCCAGGATCCAGTCCACCGCCGACTCCAGCGCCGCCGATCCGCTGGGCCGGGCTCCGAAGGTGTCGGCCAGTTCCGCCAGTCGATCCCATCCTTCGCGGGAACCCCCGATGGCCGAGGCGAGGCGGTCGAGGGCGGCGCGCGTGTCGGGAGGCAGCGAGGCACGGACCGGGGCCTTTGCCGGGGCCAGCGAACGCCAACGGATCTGGCGCAGGGCCGCCGTGGTGCTCCACGAGGCCAACCCGAGGGGCTTGCTCCGCTCGATCTCGCCTTCGCGCAGGGAAAGGTGTTTGCCCCGGGTGTCCAGGTCGATGATCCGTTTGCCGTCGAGCCACACCGACACGTTGGTGCTCACCACGCGCAGTCTCAGGGCATACCACCGCCCGCTCTCGAAACGCTCCAGATGGGTGGTGCCGTTGCTGTTGGCGGATTCGCCATCGATGTTGGACAAGCCCACCACGCTGCCGCCCCAACCGCCGACGATGAGCGACAGATGATTGGTCCCCACCGGGAAGGTCAGCCCGCAGAAGAAGTCGATGCCCAGCACGCGCTGGGCCTCCAGCGACAGCTCGTAGTCCAGGGTCGGGAAGTCGTTGGTCCAGTTCACCCCGGTCAGGATGCCCTGGTTCAGCACCAGCGTGCCGTCGCGCACCTCCACCTCGCCCGCGCCGGCGAAGGGGGTGTTGGCCCAGCCTGCCTGGGTCTTGCCATCGAAGAGTGGCGTCCACGCCTCCTCGGCGCCGAGCCAGCCGCACAGAAACAACCAACCCAACACCAGGACCCGGCCCTTCCAGTGGTTCATGCGGGCACCATGCCCCGGGTCGGTCTCCGGCACCAAGCAGAAGGAGCGGGGACCCGAGCGCCGTCGAGACGACGGGGATCCGGCGTTTCTTCCCGGCGGCGCGGCCTCCTGCTACCGTGCATGCCTCGTGACTGAAACGGCCGAGCCTTCCACGCATCGACTGCCCGAACTGCTGGCCCCCGCCGGCGACTGGGACTGCGCCCGCGCGGCCGTGGAGAACGGGGCCGACGCCATCTACTTCGGGCTCGACCGCTTCAACGCCCGCATGCGGGCCCGCAACTTCACCGAGGCCGACCTGCCGGCGTTGATGGAGTTCCTGCACCGGCGCGGGGTCCGGGGCTATGTCACCTTCAACACGCTGGTGTTCACCGAGGAACTGGCCGATGCCGAGGACTACCTGCGCTCGGTCATCGCCGCCGGGGTCGATGCCGCGATCGTCCAGGACGTGGGCATCTGCCGACTGATCCGCAAGATCTCCCCCGACTTCCCCATCCACGGTTCGACCCAACTCACGGTCACCAGCCCGGCCGGCGTCGAGTTCGCCCGGTCCCTCGGTTGCGAGCTGGTGGTGTTGGCCCGCGAGAATTCCATCCGCGAGATCGAGGCCATCCAGTCGGCCCAACGCGATCGGGCCTCGCTCAGCGGATCACCGGCCCCGTTGCCGCTCGAGGTCTTCGTGCACGGGGCGCTGTGCGTGGCCTATTCGGGCCAGTGCCTGACCAGCGAGTCCCTCGGCGGGCGGAGTGCCAACCGCGGCGAATGCGCCCAGGCCTGCCGGATGCCCTACGAGCTGGTCTCCGACGGGAAGACCGTGGACCTGGGCGACCGACGCTACCTGCTCTCACCCCAGGACCTGTCCGGGCTGGAGGTGCTGCCCGACCTCGTGAAGGCCGGGGTGCGCTCGCTGAAGATCGAAGGGCGCCTCAAGTCGGCCGAATACGTGGCCAGCATCACCCGCGTCTATCGGCGGGCGCTGGACCGCATCGCCGCCTCCGGATCGGGCAACGCATCGGCACCGGTCGACTCCGGGACCGTCTCCTCTCCCGAAGCGCGCTACGAATTGGAGATGGCCTTCAGCCGCGGGCTCTACACGGGATGGTTCCGGGGCATCGACAATCAGGCGCTGGCCCATGCGCGGTTCGGCAAGAAGCGCGGCGTGTACCTCGGTGAGGTGTCGGCGGTGGGGCCCAACGCGGTGCGCCTCCGCCTCGAAGGACCGCTCAAGCCCGGCGACGGGGTCGGCTTCGACGCCGGACGCCCCGATCTCCCGGAAGAGGGCGGCCGCATCTACGGTGTGAGGCCTCTGCGGGACGGGTTCGTCGAATTGACCTTCGGCGCGGGGGCGGTGGACTTCACCCGGGTGCAGGCCGGACACCGGCTTTGGAAGACCGACGATCCGGAACTGAACCGGGACCTCCGCAAGACCTTCGAGGGCGATGCGCCCCGCCAGACCCGGCCGCTGCGCTTCGAAGTGCACGGCAGCGACGGAGCCCCGATGACCCTGATCGTGCGGGACAGCGAGGGCCATGTGGTGCAGGTCTCGTCGTCGATCGTGCTGGTGGTGGCCCAAAAGCGCCCCATGACCGCCGAATCCCTGCGCGACTCCCTCGGGCGTCTGGGCGGCACACCCTTCCATCTGGGCGAACTGGAACTGCGACTGGAGGGCGCGCTGATCCTGCCGGTGAGTGAACTCAACCGCCTGCGCCGCGAAGCCATCGCCCAGTTGGAGATCCTGCGGGCGGCCCCGCGGCGCTGGACACTGCTGCCCCCGACGTCGGGATCCCGATCGGTGGCATCCGCCGCCCCGTGCGACGTCGCCCCCACGGCCACCCCCGCGAACGGCACGGCACCGACACCCGAGCTGATCGTGCTCGTGCGTTCCCTGGCGCAGTTGGATGCGGCCCTGCGTTGCGGCGTCACCACGATCTACTGCGACTTCGAGGATCCGAAGAAATACCGCGAGGCGGTGACCACCTTCCACACGGCCCGGGGTTGCTCGGTGATCCCGGGATCGCCCAAGCCGGAGATCTGGGTGGCTGCGCCGCGCATCTTCAAGCCGGGCGAGGAGTGGATCCTCAAGCAGGTACTGTCGAGCAACGCCGACGGCTACCTGGTGCGCAACCCGGAGCACCTGCGCTTCTTCGCCGGTCAACGCCGGCGCGGGGATTTCTCGCTCAACGTCGCCAACCCGTTGTCGGCCGAGTGGTTCATCACGCATCAGCGGTTGGAGCGGGTGACCGTCAGCTACGACCTCAATGCCGAGCAGGTGACCGCCCTGTTGCGGGCCGCTCCTCCCGAGTGGTTCGAACTGACGCTCCACCAGCACATGCCGCTCTTCCACATGGAGCATTGCGTCTTCTGCGCGTTCCTGTCGCAGGGCACCGATTACACCAACTGCGGCCGGCCATGCGACCAGCAGGTGGTCAAACTGCGGGACCGCACCGGGGCCGAACACCCGCTCAAGGCCGACAGCGGCTGCCGCAACACGGTCTTCAATGCCCGGGCCCAGACGGGCGCCGAATCGCTCGGGCGATTCCTCGAACTGGGTGCGCGCGTCTTCCGGGTCGAATTCGTGGACGAGACGCCCGAGCAGGTGGCCACGGTGATCGGCCGCTATCGGGCGCTGTTGCGGGGCGAGATCTCCGGTCAGGCGCTGTGGCAGGAGCTCAAGCTCTCCAGCCAACTCGGCGTCACGCGCGGCCAGTTCGAAACGACCGAGGCGCGGAAGGTGTTCCCCCGCGCCTCGTAGAGACCGTCTGAAGACGGTGTGGGATCGAATCCGGGCGACCCGGCGCTTCGGATCCTGAAGCCCCGGTCAGTTCAGGGGCTTCCAGTTCACGTAGCGGTAGCGGTCCCAGACCCAGCGGAAGTCGGGATTCTTCGAGGTACCGCCGGTCCAGAAGAAGCTCTCCTTGCCGGCGCCGGAATCCTTGGCCGCCTTGATGGTCGCGCCGTCCATCCACTTGTGGTTCTCGGAGTGACCGTCCTGGAAACCGAAGGTGCTGACCTGGCCGTGGAAGATGGTGAAGGGGTCGACCCATCCCGGGGGTGCCGTGTTGATCACCCAGGTGCCCATGTTGTAGCCGCGCGGATCGGCCTCCTCGACGAAGACCATGGTCTCGGACGGGTTGGTGACCTCGGCCTCCTTCTTGTAGGGAACCGCCGAATCCCAACCGATGCCGTTCATGCCATTGGCCTTGGAGTAGCTGTCGAAGGCCCAACCGCGTCCCGGCGCGAGCTTCATGCGGGTGTCGCCCGGGCAGTGGTAGACCTGGTAGCCCGAGCAGTACTGCTGCAGCGGCGCGTTGCTCATGCCGTTGTAGACGCGGCGGAGGGCCTCGGCCTGGGTGATGCCGGAGGCCAGTCCGGGCATCGGACTGCGCCAATAGCCGCCACCCACCAGATCCACGACCGCATTGTTGATGCGGATCTGCGTCGGCATCAGGTCCGACTGGTTGTCGTTGGAGTACAGGATCCAGCCCAGCACCAACTGCTTCTGGTTGCTCACGCAGTTGGCCCCGGTGGCCTTCAGCCGGGCCCGGGCCAGGGCCGGCAGCAGCATTCCCGCGAGGATCGCGATGATCGCGACCACCACGAGAAGTTCGATCAGGGTGAAACCGGCACGACGGCGCGGAAGAAAAGTCGTCTTCATGGGATTGCAATTAGGGAAGACAGCACCCCCTTTCTCGGCAAGCCAAAACCGGCTCGAAGTCGCAGAACCGGCCGCCGTGTCCTGGGTCCGGTCCGTCGTTGCTTCCACCGGGCTGTCGAGCGTCCCCCCGGGTCAGAAATAATGGGGGATGAACCGGCTGCCGTTGCCGGTGATCCGGGAACGGTCTTCGCGGATACCCAACCCACAGGCCTCATGGGCTACGATCCAGACGCCACAGATCGGGTGGTTGCCATCAAAGCACGGAAGCGTCGCCGCCTCTTGGAGGATGAATCCCTCGCTCCCGTAATCGCCACCGGTCTCCTCGACCACGCGGTCGGCCCGGATGAACGATACGTTGGCTCCCTCCCGCGACAGCTTCGGTTTGCGGACGAATTCACCGGCAAAGCGCTTCCGATTCGCCGGCGTGTCGGCATAGGCCGGCAACAGGTTCGGATGCCCGGGGAACCGTTCCCAGAGCACCGGAAGGAGCGCCTTGTTGGAGAGCAGCATCTTCCACAAGGGCTCGATGAATCGGGTCTTCGTGGCTGGGAGGTGCTTTGAGAACTCGTCGGTCCACATCCATTCCCACGGGTAGAGCTTGAAGCAGGCCGAGATCTCCCGGCCGTCGAGGTCGACAAACGCCTTCCGTGCAGAATCAAACCCGATGTCTTCGACGACGAGCGATCGGGTTTCCAACCCGGCCTGATGGCAGGTGTCCTGGAGGTAGAGCACCGTCTGGGCGTCTTCAAGGTGCCCCTTCAAGCCTCCCAACCACACCGGTCCCGAGTGGACGGTCGCAAACGACTTCCAGGCACCGATGAGCTTCTCGTGAATGCTGTTGAACTGGTCGTGCAGCCCACCGAGATCCTGGAGCCAGTACCACTGCGCCACCCCGGCCTCGACGAGTGCGGTCGGCGTGTCCGCGTTGTATTCGAGAAGCCGGGGCGGATGGATGCCGTCGTAGGCCAGGTCAAAGCGGCCGTAGAGGCTGAAGTCGTCGCGGTTCCACGAGTCGACGATCGCGCCGATGGCCGCCGCCGGTAGGCCGAACTCGTCGAAACGTCGCGTCGTGATGACCTGCTCGACGGCCTCAAGGCACATCGTATGGAGGGTGTTCCCGGCGGCCTCCAGCACGTCGATCTGCGCGGGCGAAAATCGGTAGCAGGCCGACTCGTCCCAATAGGGCACGCCGTCGGGGGTGTGGTAGGTCAGGCCCACCGCCTCGACCCGGGCCGGCCAGTCCGGCCTGGGGGATTGCTGGAGCCGTTGCATCAGGAGGAACTGGAAGAACTGGTGGAATGCGCACTGGAGCCGAAACCGCCGCGCGAGGTCGTGGCCGAGCCAGACACGGTGGATCCCGACGGAGCGGACTGCACCTTGGCCGATTGGGACGGGCTACTGGCAGACACGGCCGGATAGCTGTGGGGCGTGTCCTGGAAGGCACCGCCATAGTAATAGCCGCGACCCGACTGGAAGTGGCCGTAAGGCATCGGATACCAGGCGTGATAGGGCGCATGGTAGTAGCCCTGGGACGGCTGATAGGTGTTGTTGGTGTAGGTGTTGGTGTCGGCGGGGTCGATGAGACCCACATCGGCCGGACCGGCCCGACCGCATCCGGACAACAAGGTGCCGGAAAGGACGAGAACCACGGAGGAGGAGCGTTTCACAGGCAACCCGGACAACATCGGCGCGACCCGGATTTCTCTCCATTGGAATCCCACGGAGTCATTCCAAGGCATCGCCTTTCGCCGCCGAAGCCTGGAAACCTTCTTGCGAAGGGAAGCCGACTCCCTGGTCGGATCACGGCTCCCACAAATACGGAATCGGGTAGACCTCCAGAACCCGCTCGACACCGCCTGGGCCCAGTACCTTGTCCAGGCGTTCGCGGAGTTCCCGGGCATAGGGATCTCCCGGCGGTAGACGAGTTCCCCGGCGGAAGCTCCGGGCCTCGGCCTCGACCACCAGGTCGACCGAGGCATCCAGGGCTTGGGCCGGCAGCTTCAACTGCTCGACCACCCGGGCCATATTGCGATAGGCCGGTTGCTCGGTCCGCAGGTAAGTCTTGAAGCGATCGGGCCCCAGGGCCGACTCGAGCCCGCCCCGCACCGCATGGATGCCATCGATCAGGGCGAAGTCCGCTTTCCGGCTCTCATCGGTGAGTTCCGGCAATGGCACCGCTCCACCCGGTGCTTTGGCGGTGAAGATCGCGCGGAACTCCTTCTCGTTCGGCTGGAAATGGCGCAACTCATGAGCCAACGATCGGGCCCGGATCGAATGGCGCAGTTCAAATTCGGCCAAGGCTTCCTTGGATACCTCCTGGGCGGCGGCCGCGAAGAACTCCTGCTCGGCCGCCTGCACGGCCAGCTCCCATTCCCGCGGCCGCGCCGGGTCGAACGGAATCGACTGATGCAACCGATCCAACCGCTCGGCCAAGGCCGGGAGCATCTCGCCGGCCGGCACCGCCTCGTCCTGCCAGCCGATCTCCGCCAACAATTCAGCCGTGACCTTCTGACGCTCCTGTTCCAGCGCATCGGGTGCCACATAGCCCGGGTCGTTGGGTGAGAGAGCCTTGCGGGCCTCGAAGCTGTCGTTGATGTCGGCGAGCAGGATGTTGCGGAGGGTTCGGGGCGGGCAGCCGATGCCTCGCAGATTCCGCAGGTAGGTCCTGTAATCGGCCGATCGGATCCGTCGCCAATCCAATCCCAAAGCCGCTGCAGGGTCGGGAGCGGTCGTCGGCATGGCAGGCGGTGCGATGCGGGAGGCCACGAGGCTGTCGAGCGCGGTCAGCGGACGACTCCTACCGATGACTGGGCCCAACATCGGGCCCAGTCGGAATCCGACCAAAGTGAAGACGAGGATCCAGACGATCCAACCCGCGGACAGTGGCACGGAGATGCGATTCATGGTTCGAGGGGGGCGGGGTATCGGAGTTCAACGTCGACCAAACATGCCCACCGGCATGAGCCAACTGAATCGCTGGACGTACGCCGGATAGCTCGGCCCGAGGATCGCCTTCAGACGGGCCTGGGTGTCGGCGATGAACCCGGTGTCGTAGCCACCCGAAGGGGAGTGGATGCGCCCGGGATTGGCCATCACCTCGCGTTGCAGCTTGAAGTAGGCGGCGATGGTTTCGGGCGGCAGTGCGAATTCGTCGACCAACGACACGATACCCGAATAACCGGTGTCCCGGGTCAGGCGGTATTCCTCATAACGGACAGCCCCTAAGGCCTCCGACAACGGGATCGGTCGGGAATCGGGGCCCGGCACCAGGGGAACGGGGCCCGCGGATTTCGGTTGATCCACCGCAGCGAAGATCGCCCGGAATTCGACATCGGTGGGGGCGAACCGACGCAACTGTTCCCGAAGCTGCCGGGCGGCGATGGAATGCTTGAGGCGGTAGTTTCGGAGGCCCTCGGCATCGAGATGACGCGAAAGGGCCTCCAGAGTTTCCTGCTCCAGGTCCTCGGTCAGATCCCGTGCCTGCGCCCCGTCTCGGCAGTCGCGCACGAGGTGCCGGGCGAGAAGGGCATGGGTCTCCACGATGCCCTCGACGCTGTCCGTCGGGCGGAATTGCCCGAGATCGCGACCTTCAACATGAGCGAACAGGAACGCGATCAACTCGGCCTTCTTGAGCACCACGTCCCGCCGGGCCCGGACCGAGTGGGCCCAATAGGGGCCACTGGCCTCGGCCAGTTGGGGCCGGTAGAGATGATCCACATCGCCCTCGATGATCACCCGCAGGGTCCGCAGCGGGCAGCCGATGCGCTTCAGCTCGGTGAGGTACTTCAGGTAGTCGTCATCGCCCAGCGAAGCCCAGCGGATGGAGGCGGGAGCGGTAGAGGGTGCCGAGGCTCCTGGCCGCGACCGGAACGCATCGATCCGACCATCCAGTTGCCGAAGCCCCGCCGCCGGCGATCCCGCCCCGCCCTCCCGCGACACGGGCCGATTCAGCCAAACCCCCAAGACAGCCCCCAACAAGAGCGAGGCCAGAGCGACGAAAACAACCGGTGAACAAGTTGCTTTTACTTTCAGGCGCGTCATGAGTTGGAAGGCTTGCTAGGATGTTCTCATATTGCTGGTACGCATCAACCTGCATCATGCGTTGCCGTCAGCCAGTTGCTCGATTTTCGCTCGACAGGACCGCGGAAACACGACGACAAGCCGATGCTCTTCGCTCGGCTTCCAACTGCGAACGCACTCATCAAGAACCTCGGCGTAGGTTACCAAATCAGCACCTGTTAGCGCCGGCACGTCTTGATGTATAATAACAACGTTACGCTGTTTGACCCAGTGGAAGTCCCTCAGGCAATCAGAGAGAGCGTTCCAGTTGAAACCAAAATATCCCGGTAGACCGAGCTGTCGATACAACACGTCCAAGAGTTGCTTCGTGTCGGAGATGCCTTGCGGGACTTCGGCAACTAAGCTGTCGGCTTGGGCGGGCGTCGCGCCCGGTTCAATGAATGTGAAGTTGTGGAAGGTAGCCATTACTCAAGGATTGAGTGGAATGAACTTCTCGTAGTGGTTGGGGGTATAGTACCATTCACCGCCCTGCCCCACAACGATTCGCTGGGGGCCTGGGCCTGCAATGCCTGGTGTAGGGTGGACGAATTCGCGATAGTAGCCATGAGGGCGCACGGGAAGTTCCGGGACCGTTCTGTCTCGCAACGGATAGTTGTTGAAAATCTCACCGTCGTTACGATGTGGGAAAGGTTGGCAGGAATTGATTCGGTCGATTGTCGGTTTGAGGTCAACCGTTCCCTCAAAAACCTTTCCTGTGGCTCTGTCAGTCACTTCGACCCCTGTAACGAAGCGGTTTGGCTTCTTTGCTGCCTTTGCCGCGAATTCTGCAGCATCACCAAACTTCCCCGCCATCCTAGCCTTTCCAGCACCCTTGATCACCCATCCAGGGAGAAAGAATGAAGCAATATGGTATCCAGCGACGCCTTCCATTCGATATGCGTCCCATGGATCTGTGTGCGGCCGCTGAGGCTGTCCCAATAGGCGTAGGCCGAGCTTTCCATCTGCTGCTGAATGCCCGCCATCGTTATCTCCCAGTTGGCTATCGCAGAGGAAATCTCCCGAACCAGAGCCTCATTCGAGAACAATGGGCTGTTTTTAGCCTTCATCGGAGTGCAAACGATTTCTCCCAGTTGGTAAATGCCTCGAAGATCTGTCAGCACCGTTCCGAAACCCACGTAAATCTGCCGGTTTGAAAACCACGGTTTTGACGTGTTCTTTGGGGGCGTTTTCTTCCGGATTGAGCGCCAGCGTTTCTTCCTTCTTCCGGTTTTCTTCCCGTCGGCTCCGCCTGAGGTGATCTGACCCTCGGCTTGCCGGCCTGGAGATGTC
>JBEGWF010000067.1:0-15276 GCA_041177965.1 Verrucomicrobiota bacterium
AACCCGGCGGCCCCGCCGCCGGGTTCCCCTTGGTTCTCCGTCCGCCCCCCCCCGTACCCGGTCGAGCATTCATCGCCTGTCCAAGGATCCGATCCCGCGCAAGGCGACCCGAACCCACCCCCTTTTTCCGATCCGTCCCGCCTCCAGAATCCCCAACTCCATCCGACATGAACACTCCCATCCCAAGCACCCTCGAGACCCGTCGCACCAGACCCCTTCGGATCTTCATCGCCACCGCCGCCGGCACCGTCGTCGCCCTGGTGGGCCTGACCCGGATCACCACCGTCGGCAACCCTTCCCGTGTGGATCAGGACGAAGCCGGGGCGGCGGCGGAGGAACGCGCCGCCGTCGCCGAACCGGGGGCACCGGAGGCCCCTGAAGGAGGCGATCCCGAAGCCCTCCCCGCATCGGCCGGAAACACCGCCCCTGAAGAGATGATCGATGACGCCACCCCTGCCGAGGTCCATCGGCAGATGGCCCGCCTGACGTCGGCACTGGCTCTGCTGACCGGCCGGGAGGGTGCCGAAGCCCAGGCGACTGCGATCCAGGAATGGAAGGCCGGACTCCGGGAACTTGCGGGACTGGGGCGTCCGGTCATCCCACCCATCCTGCGGTTCCTCGCAGAGGGCACGGACCTCGGCTTCGGTCCGGAGTTGCGGGCCGAGTTCGGTCACGGCAGCGCCCGGACCGGTTTGATGCAGGTGCTCCGACAGATCGGCGGACCCGAGGCGATCGCCGCGATGGACCAATTGCTCGAGCGGACCCGTTCCCATCAGGAGCTCGCCCTCCTGGCCCAGGGTCTGGAGGAGGCCGATCCGGGGATGCACCGGGATCGGATCCTGGAACGGACACGGGGCGAGTTGGCCGCCGCATCCGCGGCCCCGACCGGAGGAGCGAGCGAAGCGGCCGATGCCGCCGCACTGTTCGAGATCCTGGGCCATTACGGCGGACCGGAGGCGGCACCGGATCTCGAGGCGGTGGTGGATCGTTGGAAATATTACGCCACGAGTGCGCTGGCACGGTTGCCCGACGGTGCGGGAGTCCCCTCGCTGATCCGCTTGGCCGACCCGGAGACCCATGGCGCCCACCGTCTCCAGGCCCTGCAGGTGCTGGCGGAACTGGCTCCGGCCAACGAGGCGGCCCGCGACTACCTCATCACCCAGGCCGGCAGCGGTCGCATCCCCGCCGACCATTGGTCGTATTTGAGGCAACCGCTCTCGGGCAACCGCTACTTCGTGGCCGACGCCGTGCTCACGCAGTACCCGCCCGTGGCCGACTGGTCGGACATCCAGACCCTGCACATCCGATCGGGCAACCAGACGCTCCACAGCATCCCCAGCGCCTCGAGCCAGACGCCCGAGGGGATCCAGCGGCATCTGGCCCTGATCGATCAACTGCTGGGCTTCTCACAGGGTGCCGCCGCGCAGTCGACCCTCGGAGAGGCGCGACGAATCCTCGAATCGCGCATGCAACGGGCGACCGCCGGAAGTCCCGCCTTCGCGACCGAGAACCCATGATTCCGGCATCCCAAGACTCCCCACACCCCGTCCCTTCATCCCAACCCATTCCCATCACCATGACACCGAATCCGCTCCCCTGGCTCCTGATACCCCTCAGCCTCATTCCGACGACGGCGGCCGCATCGTCCCCGTCGGCGGGCCCCGTGCCGGATCGACCCGAGGGACCGAGGATCAGCTTCGAGTCCACGGTCTTCGACTTCGGGCAGATCAACAACGGCGACAGCGTCACCCATTCCTTCGTCTTCACCAACACCGGGGACCGGGTGCTCGAGATCACCCGGGTCCAGCCGGGTTGCGGATGCACCACGGCCGGAACGTGGGACCAGCGGGTGGAACCCGGGGCGAAGGGATCCATCCCCCTCCGGTTCAACTCCACGGGCTTCAGCGGCAAGGTCACCAAGACCGCCACGGTCCATTGCAACGATGCCGCCCACTCCAACGTGGTCCTGCAGTTGACCGGAACGATCTGGAAGCCGATCGAGACGACCCCGTCGCTGGTGATGTTCTCCTACGGGGAGGAGGGTCAGTCGCGGCAGACCAGGACCGTGCGCATCGTCAACAACCTCGAGAGTCCGGTGGAGTTGTCCGGACTTTCCTGCACCAACACCTCCTTCAGGGCGGAACTGGAGACCGTGAAGCCCGGACGTGAATTCCTGCTGCATGTCACCGCGGAACCGCCGTTCTCCGCCCGCAGCACCGTGGCAACGATCCGGCTCGCCACCTCCTCCCCCAGGAATCCCTCGGTTCAGGTCACGGCCTACGCCGTGGTCCAACCGGCGGTGGCGGTCTCGCCCGAGCAGGTCTGGATTCCTGGAGATGCGCTGGTTTCGCCCCTGAAGTCGACGCTGGTGGTCCGCAATGCCGGACCGGATCCTCTGCGGTTGTCGGATCTCGAGACCAGCCTCCCGGGCCTGGGGGTTTCGCTGAGGGAGTCGGAACCGGGAAGGCTTTACCAGATCGAGGTGAATTTCCCGACCGGCTTCCGCCTCGAGGAGGGACGGACGGCGGAGATCCGTGTCCGTTCAAACCATCCCCGCTTCCCTCTGCTTCGCATCCCGGTGCTGCAACAACCCGGCAGTCGGACCGTCTCGCGGAAGCAGACCGGGATCTGACCGCCCTGGCCGGTCGGAATCCCCGTCCGTCGCCCGCCCTTGGAGCCCGCCGGGACCGGATGCCCGGCGGGCCCGATCGAAGGACTCGCTTGGCGGAACCCATCATCGAACCGGAGTGGTCCTTCACAGCAGGATCGCAGGCCGGGGTCGCGGGAGCCCCGGTCCCGTCGCCCGGACGCCCCCCATCAGGGACGACGGGCGCGAGATGCCAACGCCACGCAGGCGAGTCCCATCAGGAGGGCGTTCTCGAGCAACTTGCGGCAGACCGGCACCTCGCCGCCACCGCAACCGCAGTCGAACCGGATCCGGCAGAGGGGCAGACCGGTGGCCCGCTGGATCTCGAGAGCCCGAAGCCAGACGAACCACGAGAACATCCCCAAGAGACCGAACGATGCCAGGGCGGTCCCGCGGACCCGGAATCCCACGATCAGCAGGCCCCCGCAGAACACCTCGAACCAGGGCAGCAACGCCGCGATCCAGGTGGGATTCAGGGGGCGGACCCACTCCGGCAGCGGGTACTCGTGCACCAGTTTGAGGAAGTCGCCGGGATGGATCGCCTTGTCCAGACCCAGGCGCACGAAGCAGGCACCCAGGAGGATCCTCGCCAACCCGCCGATCACTCCCCGGAAGTGGAATGGAGGCGTCGGGATCATGGTGGAGGGAATCATGGGAGGGGAGGTTCGATCCGGCCGCCGCCTCGGGGTCCGCGTTCGATCGGTCCGCCTCGTGAGGTCCATTCGTTGAAGCCCCCGTCGAAGATCCGGATCTTGGACCGATCGACACCCGCCTCGACCAACTGGTGGGCGGCGTAGTGGCTGTCCTCGCAGGTGCCTCCGTTGCAGTAGACGAGGACCACCTCGACCGACAACGCCGCAAGCACCACCTGCGGCAGTTGCGTCTCCGGATAGAATCGATCCAGAGGATGAGCCCCGGGGATGTGCCCTTCCGTGAAGACCGACTCCTTCCGGGCATCCACGAAGGCCACCCGCCCGGGATGGGACCCTTCGTCCCGGAGCGCCCGCAACACCTCATCGGCGGACCATTCCGGCCACCGCTCCGGGAGCGGTGCGATCGACGGCCGATCGGCGACCGACGGGCCATGGACGCCCCCGTCGGCTTGGGCGACCGTCGGCGACGATCGCCCGAAGTAGTCCCTCCCGAGCCTGAGCCCACGTGGGGACACCTGATTGGCCACGAGGGCGAACAACAGGCCCACGGTCAGGACCCCGAGGCATTCGGTGAGGATTGCTTTCACTCGCATCGGGTGCAGGACGTGACGACGGCTCCTCGACACGGGCTCAACCCAGGGTGTCCCAGGCCGCTGGAGCGGGATCGGACTCCATCGGAAGATGGTCGGGCAGGCAGGAGTCCCAATGCTCGGTCTCCGCCTGGATCCAATGATCGAGATCGCGTCCCTCCGGACGGCCCCGCTGCTCGAAGATCTCGCGGGCGCGGCGCTCGATGGATTCGCGGGTGGAATTGCAATAGAGGGGGATGGAATGGCTCATGGTGGGTGTGGGAGGTGGCGGGTGCGGGGTGGCGGCTCAACCGCGGATGCGGTCGCCGAAAGGAGAGGCACGCAACCGACGCGGTTCCGACCGACGGGAGCCCAGCAGCACCCGTCGGACCGTTTCGACCAACTCCCGCACCGTGAACGGCTTGGGCAGCACCGCATCGCACCCGTCCGGGTCCCCCTCCCCCACCGACGAAGACGCGAGCACGATCGGCAGCGGGAGAAGCGAATCCCGAACCCTCCGGATCAGTTCGACGCCCGACAACGCCGGCATCTGGTTGTCGGTGATCAGGAGGTGGTACCGGACCGACTGGAGTGCACCCCAGGCCTCTTCGCCGTCGGCAACGGTGTCGACGTCGTAACCGGCGCGGCCCAGGAGGATCTGCGAGGCCCGGAGGATCGACCTGTCATCGTCGGCATGGAGGATCCTCGTCCGGGAATCGCATCGATGGATCGATTCCAGCGGCGCCTCCGGAAAGCGGGATCGCGGCGGCGGAAGCTCGGGGTCGCTGATGCGGGAAACCACGGGGGCGAGGAACGTGTTCATGGGTCGAAAGGTTGGATGTGGATCGGAGGACCGGGTGGTCGTGCGCAGCATGGCATCGCCGGGTTCCGGGTGAATCCGGGTGCCTTCCCCGGGTTCGTTGCGGATCCTCCCGACCCCCTTCCCGGGAGGTCGGCGCCCGGGCACGGGGCCGACCCGTCCCCGGGCCCGTGCGGGTTGTCAGCCCTGGGGACACTGCGTCTCGACCCAGCGCACCGCATGGTGAAGCAGCGAGATCGCATCCCGGATCTGAAGCTTCTGTTTGATGCGTCCCCGGTGGACGTCGACGGTCTTTGGGCTGAGGTGCAGCGTGCCCGCGATCTCCTTGGTGCTCCTGCCGTTGCCGATGTGCTGGAACACCTCGAACTCGCGGTCGGACAACTTCTCGATCGGTGAATTGGAGCCCCGTGGACGACGCCCGATGGCCGCATCCACCAGACGGGCCGAGATCCGGGGACTGACGAAGGACCCACCGTTGAGGACCGACCGGATCACCTCGATCACCCTCTCCGGGGACGCATCCTTCATCAGGTAGCCCCGGGCACCGCTGCGCAGGGCCCTCTCGGCGTAGAAGGTCTCGTCGTGCATCGACAACACCAGCACCGGCAGCGACGGCAGGACCGCGTGGATGTCCTTGAGGAACTCGATGCCGTTCCGCCCCGGGATGGACATGTCGGTGATCATCATGTCGGGCTTGGTGGCCTGGATCGCCGAGATCGCCTCGGCGGGGGAGCCCACCGCGCCACAGACCTCCAGATCCTCCTCGCGCTGGATGAGGCTGATGAGGCCTTCGCGGGTCACCGGGTGGCCATCCACCAGGAAGATCCGCTGTTTGTGGACGGGGGTGCCGTTGGAATCGGCGGACCGGATCCGGGTACGACGGACGGCGTGTTTGAGGCGGCGGGGGGCGTTGGATGAGGATGTGCTCATGGTGCTTGAAGTGATGGGCCCGGGCGCGGGATCGCGAACCCTCGCTCTCCTCGGACACGGGCGACTACGAGGACCGATCCTATCCGGCCGCGCGGGAACGTCGCCCTGATTGATCGATGGGGGATTCCCTCACCCGCATCCGGACCCATGGCGACCGGACACCGGGCACCTCTTCGGAACGGGCCCGGGCGATGGAACTCATGCACGCGTTTTATATTTTCTACATATCATGTGGTTTTTATATTTTGTTGAAACATTGATATCCATGGGGCAAGACACCGGGCCGGCTACGGTTTGGGCCCCTTCCGACAAGCAATACAGAGCGTCGCAAGCGACCGAGAACCCCGCCGAAAGCAACCGCACACAACGCCGCGATCTCGCCGGATCCGATCCGAACCCCCCCCGAAACAACTCCATGTCCCGAACAATTCTCCGCCGGGTGGCCCCCTTGAATCCGTCCGCCGTCCCCGGGTTCCGATGGATCCGCTGGGCCCTGATGGTTCCCTGGCTGTGCGGCCTCGCCCAAGCAGGCCCCGTGGCGGAATCGGCCCCTCCGGAAGCGCCACTGAGGCTTCAGGACCTGCGCCGGATGGTCCTCGAGCAGAACGACCAGATCCAGATGCGCCTGCAGGACGCGGAGGTCAGTGAACGGCTCCACCGGGCCGAGAAGGGCATCTTCGAGCCCCAGTTGGTCGGAGGTGCGGAATACTTCGACACCAGCCGGCCCAACAACCGCCAACAGTCGGCGCAACTGGGTTTCTTCGCCCGGCCGTTCTACCTGGAACGGAACACCCTCTACAACGCGGGCATCGAGTTCCTGCTGGGAACCGGTGCCAAGCTGCGCACCGGGTACATGCTGAGGGACCTGAACAACAATGTCGGGGCCGCCGAAGCCACCCCCGGACAGTTGATGGGCCAGCAGTACGAGAGCTTCGCCGGCCTGAACCTGACCCAACCGTTGCTCAAGAATGCGGGATGGGGGGCGACGACGGCCAAGATCCGACTCTCGGCCATCTCCTCCAAGATCGCGTTCCACGAGTACCGCCGACAGATCCTCCTGGTGCTGGCCAGCGCCGAGGCGGCCTACTGGGACCTCCATCTGGCCCAGGAACAGGTCCGGATCGGCACCGATTCGCTGGAGACCGCCAGGAAGATCCTCAAGGACAACCAGGCCCGCCTGGAGGTCGGAAAATCATCGGAACTGGAGGTGATGCAGTCCCAGGCCGGACTGGCGGCACGCAAGGCCCGGCTGGAACAGGCCCAGCAGACGGCGTTCGATTACGCCAGCCGCATCAGCAGCCTGTATTCACGGACCATCGGGGGGCAGACCAGCCTGCCCCGCGCCGTGGACGCCCCCGAGCCGATCGAGGACGCCACCACCCGTGTCGACAGCTACACCCAGGCGTTCCGAAAGAATCCGGACTACCTGATCCGGTCCGAGCAGGTGAAGCAGGAGAATCTCCGGGTAGCCTATCTCAAGAACCAGCGCCTGCCGCAGCTCGACCTCAAGGCGAGCTACGGACTCAACGGCCTGAGCTCCAACGTCGTCCAATCGATGGACGACTGGGCCAAACGCGACTACCCGGCCTGGTCGCTGGGTTTCGAGTTCCGTGTGCCGCTCGGCGGCGGGGTCAAGGAACGCAACGAGCTCGAGGCGGGCAAGCTCGGCAAGATCCGCGCTCTGTCGGCGCTGAAGGAGGCCGAGGTCCAGGTGTTCAATCTCGTGGACACGGCCCTCAGGAAGATCGAACTGCATCGCAACAGCCTGACCAATTCGCGTTCCGTGATCGGCTTCCACGAGAAGCTGCTCGCGGCGCAGCTCGATCGCCTCGCGGTCGGAAGCATCGACAGCCGACTGGTGCTCGAGACCGAGGAGAAGCTGTCCGAGGCCCGGGCCACCGCCGTGGAGAGCATGGTGATGGAACGCAAGGCCCGTCTCGAGCTGGAGGCCGTCCGCGGGACGCTCCTGCTGGCCCGGGACGCGGAGGTCGACCTTTTCGACCTGCGCAGGCGCACCGAGGAATTCCTCAAGAAGAACCGCGACAAGAAGGTGGACGAGGCACCCTCGATCCCTCCGACGAGCGCATCGAAGGCCCCCTGAATCCGCCCCATCGGCACCCATGAATCCCCCGAGAAACCGCAGCATGCGATCGGCCGCGACCCGCTGGGTCGGCATCGCCCTGCTCCTGCAGGCCGCCCAGGGCCTGGCCGCCGAGGCCACCTGGATCACCGGCGTCACCGAGCCGGTCAAGGACGTGACCCTCGCCTTCCCCGTCGTAGGGGTGGTGGGCGCCCGCCCCCTCGAGGAGGGGACCGCCGTCCGGAAGGACCAGGTGGTCATCGAGTTGGACAAGCAGTTGGAGGAACTGGACCTCGAGCGCAAGCGACTGGCCCGCGAGCTCGCCTCCAGCGAACTGGAGCGCCTCAGGTCGCTGGCCCAGCGCAACGCCATCTCGGTGAGCAAGGAGGAGATCGAGAAGAAGCGCAGCGAGTTCGAGATCGCCCGGGTGGATCACGAACTCGCCGCCGCGGTGCTCCGCCGTCGCCAGCTCGTCTCGCCGATCGAGGGACAGGTGGCGCAGTTCTTCAAGGACGTCGGCGAGAAGTGCGAGGACCAGCAACCGGTCGTCCGGATCGTGGACACCCGGCGGTGCCATCTGGTGGCCAACCTCGAACCGCGCCTGGCGCAGACCCTCCGGATCCAGCAGAAGGTGCGCGTGGAGGTCCCGGGATCCGACTCCCCGGTCACGCTCGAGGCCACCCTCGTCTACATATCGCCGGTCGCCGACGCGGCCAGCGGACTGCTGCGCATCAAGGCCGTGTTCGAGAATCCCGACGGCCGCATCAGGCCGGGCGTCGCCGGTCGCCTCCGCATCGACTGAAGCCCATGTCCCACCCCACTCCGATCCTTCCACCGGACGGCCTCCCGTCCCTGCTTGAGGAGGCCTCCCGACTCCGACGATTCACCGGCACCCCGGCCGAGTTCTGGCCCGCCCTGGTCTCGGTCATGGCCCGCTTGGCGGAGGCCAGCCGCGGGCTGTTGATCGTCGGCCAACCGGCCATGCCGGACAAGCTGCGCAAGCTGAGCGAATGGTCCCTGCCGGGGCAATCCGACCCCGCCCTCGTCCCGTTCATGAAGGGGGCCGCGGCGCTGGCCGTGAAGGCCCTGGAGACGGGGCGATCGGTGGAGGACCTCGGCGCCGGGATGCTTCCCGACACGTCGCACCTGGCCATCGGCATCCGCCTCCAGTTCCAGGGCGGTGCGGACGGCTGCGTGGCGGTCTTCCTGCTGTCCAACAGCACGGAAGCCCGGGCCGCCGAGGCGCTGTTCCGGCTGGCCCTCCTTTCGGACATCCCGTTGGACTACCAGGCCCAGAGGCAGTCCCAGCAACCGAAGGCGGAGGCCGAGCGGTTCGCCTCGGTGCTCGACGTCCTCGCGCAGGTCAATTCCGAGGGCCGCTTCCTCGCGGCGCTCATGGCCCTGGCGAACGGGGTCGCCGCCCAGCTCCAGTGCGAGCGCGTGGGCGTCGGTTGGCTCGAATCGGGATACATCCGCCTGAAGGTCCTGAGCCGCACCGAGCGTTTCGAGCCCAGGATGGCGGCCGTCCAGGCCCTCGAGGCGGCCATGGAGGAGGCCCTCGACCAGGATGAGGAGATCGTCTGGCCCCAGCCGGAGCACTCGCGCTCGGTGGGCCGGGATCACGCGGCCTTCGCATCCGCACAGGGCGTCCGGCATCTGGTCTCGCTGCCGATCCGGGTCGCCGGCAAGGGGGTGGCCGTGATGACCTGCGAGCGTCAGGCCGCCCCGTTCTCCGAGGCCACCCTCCAGCAGCTGCGGCTGGTCTGCGATCAGGCGGCCCGCCGACTCTCCGACCTCCACGCCTCGGACCGGTGGTTCGGATCCCGATGGAACCAGCGCCTGAAGGGGCGTCTGGAGACCTGGGTGGGCCCCCGGCACACCTGGGCCAAGGCGGCCGCCATCGGCGGCTCCGCCCTCCTCGTGCTCCTCTTCCTGCCGGTGTACCCGGTGCGCATCGAGGGCAACTTCATCGTTCGCAGCGAAGAGCAGTCCTACCTGAGCGCGCCGTTCGACGGCTTCATCCAATCCTCCCAGGTGAGACCCGGCGATGTCCTCACCAACGGCGCCGCCCTGATGCGGTTCAACACCGAGCAGCTCGAACTGGAGGAATCGGCCGCGATCGCGGACCAGACCCGGTACCTCCGCGAGGCGGAGAAGGCCCGGGCGGCCAGGAACCTCGCGGAGATGCGGATCGCGCAGGCGCAGGCCGACCAGGCGGCGGCACGCCTCGGCATGGTCCGCCACCGGCTGGCGCAGGCCACGTTGAGGGCACCGTTCAACGGCGTCATCGTGGAGGGCGACCTCCGCCAGCGCATCGCCGCGCCGGTCCGCCAGGGGGATCCCCTCTTCAAGTTCGCCCGCATCGACACCCTCTACATCGAGGCCGAGATCAGCGAACGGGACGCCCACCGCCTCCCCGCCAAGGCCTCCGGTGAGATCGCCTTCGTGGCCCAGCCCGATTCCAAGCATCCCATCCGGGTGGTTCGGGTGGAACCCTCGGCCGTGCCGAAGGAGACCGGCAACGTCTTCATCGTCAGGGCCTCCCTGGCCGGGGCTCCACAGGCCTGGTGGCGACCCGGCATGAGCGGCCTCTGCAAGCTCGACGCGGGCCGCGGCACCCTGTTCTGGATACTGACCCATCGCACGGTCGACTTCCTGCGATTGCACCTCTGGTGGTGACCATGTCCGAAGCCCCCGCAACATTCAGCGAGTCCTGGTACCGCGTCGCCTCGCAACGACTGGCCCTCCGACCCACCGTCCGGGCTCGTCGCCAACTCTTCCGCGGAGAACGGTGGATCGTCCTGGAGGACCCCTTCACCAACCAGTTCTTCCGCGTACGCCCCGAGGTCCACGAGTTCCTCGCGCGCCTGCGGCCAGACCGCACGGTCGAGGAGGTCTGGAGGGAATGCTTCGAGCGCTTCCCGGCCACGGCGCCGGGCCAGGAGGCCGTCATCCAGATCCTCGCCCAACTCTACCATTCCAACCTGCTCCAGTATCCGATGGCGGTCGACGCGACCGAGCTGTTCCGCCGATTCGAGAAGACCCGCCAGCGAGAGATCCGCTCGCGCCTGCTGAACATCATGTTCGCCCGGTTCCCGCTGCTCGATCCCGACCGATTCCTGGTCCGCACGCTGCCGTGGTTGGGCAAGCTCATCAGCCCCGCGGGGGCCGCGATGTGGCTCATGGTCGTGGGATGGGCTCTGAAGGTGGCCGTCGACCACGCACCGGCGCTGCGGGACCAGGCCCAGGGCGTCATCGCACCCGACAACCTGTTCCTCCTCTACGCCGGGCTCGTCCTCGTCAAGACGCTGCATGAATTCGGCCATGCCTACTTCTGCCGGCATTTCGGGGGCGAGGTCCATGTCATGGGCGTGCTGCTCATGATCTTCACCCCGGTGCCCTACATGGACGCCACGTCGGCCTGGGGCTTCCGGGAGCGCCACAGGCGGATCCTCGTGGGCGCCGCCGGGATGATCGTCGAACTGTTCATCGCCGCCCTTGCCACCTTCGTCTGGGCCGCCACCGGGGTGGGGCTCGTCCACAACCTGGCCTACAACATCATGGTGGTGGCCTCGGTCTCCACCCTGCTCTTCAACCTCAACCCGCTGCTCCGGTTCGACGGCTACTACATCCTTTCGGACCTGATCGGCATCCCCAACCTCACCCAGCGCTCGATGCAGCAGCTCCGCGCGCTGGCCGAGCGCCACCTGTTCGGGCTGCGCAAGGCGAAGGGGCCGGCCACCACGCGGTCGGAATCGGCCTGGCTCTCGGTCTTCGGGACGATGAGCGGTGTCTATCGTATCTTCCTCTTCGCCGGGATCCTGCTGGTGATCGCCGACCAGTTCCTGCTGGTGGGGCTCGTCATGGCCGCGGTCTGCGCCATCGTGTGGATCGCAACCCCGGTGTTCCGCCTCGTGGGCTACCTCGGATCGAACCCGGCCCTGGGCCGTCATCGCCCCAGGGCCATCGCGGTGACCCTGGCGCTCACGGCCGCAGCCCTGGCCTTCCTGCAGTTCATCCCGTTCCCGAACCACTTCCGGGCTCCCGGTGTGCTCCAGAGCCGTCAATGGGTGGAGCTTCACAGCCGCTCCGCGGGAAAGATCACCCACCTGCTGGCCCGACCGGGCGGGAGTGTCCGGGCGGGACAACCGCTGGTCCAGATGGAGAACCCGGAACTCGACATCCAATTGGGCGGCGCCCGCGCCGGCCTGGTCGAGGTGGAGACCCGGATCCGCCAGGCGCTCCACGAATCCACCCCGAACCTCAAGCCCCTCGAGAGCCTCAGGACATCGATGTCCAAGACGATCGAGCGCCTCGAGCGGGAACAGGCCGACCTCACCGTCCGGGCCTCGCAGGACGGCCTGTGGCTGGTCCCCGAGTCCGAGGGCCTCATCGGACGCTGGATGGCCAAGGGAGGCGTCATCGGGGCCCTGATCGACACCAACGGGTTCCTGTTCCAGGCCACCATCCTGCAGGAGGATGGGGACCGGCTCTTCCGACGCCCCCCGGCCACCGCCGAGGTCCGTCTCGGGGGAGAGGCCGGCCGCGGACTGAAGGTGGAAGGCATCCGCGTGATCCCGGGTGAGCAACGTCAACTGCCCTCCGCGGCACTGGGGTGGAGGGCCGGAGGACCGGTCCCCACCTCGGCCAAGGACGGCGAGGGACGGCAGGCGGCCGAACCCTTCTTCGAGGTCAACGGGACGGTCTCCGACGCCTCGGGTGCCACGCTCATGCACGGCAGGGCCGGTTGGATCCGATTCGACCTGCCCAGCGAGCCCCTCCTGCCCCGATGGATCCGCTCCCTGAGGCAGTTGCTGCAAACCCGATACCAGGTGTGACGACCCCGACCGAGTTCTACCGTCGCACCGACCGACGCGACCCGGATCCGTTGCCCAAGGGGGTCGACGCCTGGGCCAACCGGTGGATCGGAGCATATCGGCGGAGGACCGGTGCGCTTCAACGGCTGCGAAGCGATGCGGCGGAGGCGGAGACGCTGTGGCGAGGGATCAAGGACGAGGGCGATCATCGCCTCCGGATGCGTCTCCAGGAGCAGCGGGAAATCATCCGACGGGGAGGGCGCGACGCCGGGCCGGCGATCCTCCCGGCTCTGGCTCTCGTGCGGGAGGCCGCCCACCGGCAACTCGGCTTGCTGGCCTTTCCCGAGCAGCTGATGGGGGCCCTGGCGCTCCACCGGGGTTGCCTCGCCGAGATGGCCACCGGTGAGGGCAAGACCCTGACCGCGGGGATCGCCGCGGTGCTGATGGCGTGGAACGGACGCCCCTGCCACGTCATCACCGTCAACGACTACCTGGTGGAACGCGACGCCCGATGGCTGGACCCGCTCTACCGTTTCTGCGGGATCCGGGCGGGATTCGTCACCGCGCCGCAGTCACCCGAGGAACGCCGCGACGCCTATGCCAGCGACATCACCTATGCGACCAGCAAGGAGGTCGTCGCCGACTTCCTCAGGGATGCGTTGAGGCTGGGGCACCTGCGCCAACCCGTTCGACGGCTGGTCCAGCGACTCCTCCACCCGGCCGACGGGGTGCAGGACGGCCTGGTGATGCGCGGACTGCATTCGGCGATCATCGACGAGGCCGACAGCATCCTCATCGACGAGGCGGTCACCCCGCTCATCATCTCGGCTCCGCACACCAACGAGGCGCTGAAGGATGTCGTCCGGATCGCGCAGTCGCTCGCGGAACCCCTCGAGGCCGACGTCCACTATTCGGTGGATCCCCGACACCGCGAGATCGAGCTCACGGCGGCGGGCAACGCCCTTCTGGAAGAGGTCTGTGCTCCGTTGCCGGGATTCTGGAGGGCCCCGGAACGCCGAACGGAACTCATCCGGCAGGCCCTCGTCGCCCGCGAATTCTACCTCCCGGGGCGCCAGTATGTGGTCGTGGACGGCAAGGTGGTCATCGTGGATGAATTCACCGGCCGCCAGATGGCCCAACGCACCTGGCGACAGGGTCTCCACCAGGCCGTCGAAGCCAAGGAAGGGATCGGACTGTCCGACCCCTCCGAGACCATCGCCCGCATCAGCTTCCAACGCTATTTCCGCTTCTACCATCGTCTGGCCGGCATGACGGGCACCGCCCGGGAGGCCGCTGCGGAATTGTGGCAGACCTACGGGCTTCCGGTGCTGACGATCCCTCCTCACCGTCCCAATCGGCGCATCCAGATCCCCGACCTCGTCCTCCCGACCGCCGAGGCCCGCTGGGAGGCGGTGGTGGACCGGGTGAAATCGGTGCATGCACGGCGCCAACCCATCCTCATCGGAACCCGCAGCGTGGCCGCCAGCGAACGGTTGGCCGAACTCCTCGACGACGAGGGGATCGGATTCCAGTTGCTGAACGCGGTGCGTCACCAGGAGGAGGCCACGGTCGTCGCCATGGCAGGCGAGGCGGGACGGATCACGATCGCCACCAACATGGCCGGCCGCGGAACCGACATCCGCCTCGGTCACGGGGTGGCCGAACTCGGCGGCCTCCACGTCATCGCGACGGAGCGGCACGAGTCGGGGCGGGTCGATCGTCAACTCTTCGGACGCAATGCGCGCCAGGGCGATCCCGGAAGCGCGCAGGCGATCCTGAGCACCGAGGACGACCTGTTGAAACGGCACCTGCCCGCGCCGATCCAGGAGCAGGTCCAGCGGGCCGTGGTGCATCGGTTGCCGGGCGCCCAGCGCATGGCCGCCGCGGCCATGCGACTGGCCCAGTCGCTCGCCCAGCGCAAGGCCGAGGGGCTCCGCACCAGCGTCTCCCGGATGGACACGTGGATCGAGGAGTCGCTGTCCTTCACCGGGCGGGAGGCGGGCTGAACCCCGGAGGATTCCGCGGTCCCGGTCCCGGATCTCGCCTCCCCGGTCCCCCGATCGGTCACAGCACCCGCAACCGGTACAGTCGTCCGGCAGGCAGGGGACCGGGCACGACCACCGATTGCGGCGAACCGAATCCGGCCGTCACGAAATCATTCACCCCTGCCACCGCCTCCCAAGGGCCGCCCATCGTGTCGGCCTGCTCCAACCGGCACGTGGCCCCGGGCGGTCCGGCCACCTCGATCACCACCGCTCCCCCGCCCTGCACCTGCAGCGCCAACCGAGGCGACGCCTCGACGACCACCACGAACGACGTGTCCACCGTCGCCACCCCGTCGCTCACCGACACCTTCACCTGATTCGTGCTGCGGGCCTGCGATTCCGTCGGCGTCCACCTCACCCCTCCATCGGTCCCCACCGTCATCCCGACCGGTCCGCTCACCAGTCGGTACGTCAGCGATTGGGCCGGCAGGTCCGCATCCGTGGCCCGCAGCGACAGCGTCACCCCGCCGGGCAACTTCACGGTCCGGTTCGAGACCCCCTCGAGGATCGGGGGCCGATTGATCTCCAGGACCACGATCTCGAAGGTGTTCGTCACGCTCAGCGACGGCTTTCCGTCGTCGCTAACGCGCACCACCACCACGTTCGTGCTCGGCCCCTGCGCCTCCGTCGGTCGCCAGGTCACCACGCCGTTGGTGCCCAACGTCAACCCCTCGGGACCACGCACCAACCCGTAGGTCAACCGCTGCGCCGGCAG
>JBEGWF010000068.1:0-7433 GCA_041177965.1 Verrucomicrobiota bacterium
CAACGTGCAGAAGACCGTCACGCTGGAGACCGGCGTCGAGATCAACGTCCCGCTCTTCATCAAGACCGGCGAGAAGATCAAGGTCGACACCCGCACCGGCAAGTACATGGAGCGCGCCTGACCGTGGAGCGCGCCTGACCGTGGAGCGCGCCTGATCGCCGCGGGCGCCCGGTCGGAGTGCCCGGTCGGAGTGCCCGGACGCGATCGCGACCCCCGAACGCCCGTCCCGCCTCGCGCGGGGCGGGCGTTCGTCTATCCGGGGTCCGTCGTCGTCGGGGTTCCGGTCGTGGAAGCTTGGGTGTGTCGAAGCCGGTGGGCTCAGGTCCAGTCGCAGAGGGCCGATACGGCCGCGGCCGAGCCGTCCCGCAGCCAGCCGTCGAGCTGGGCCGGATCCTTGAGCTGCTGCCCGCGGATCCGTGGGACCGCCACGAAGCGCGTGTCGATCTCTCCCAGGGCGCTGAGATCGCTCCAGAGCTTCTCGAACTGGGCGACCGGGAAGACGTCCTCCTGGCCGTGTCCCCAGCGCTTCTTCACGTCCTTCAGCGTGATGTAGGTCGGCAACCGTCCGGCCAGGTTCCGGATCGCCGCGGCGATCTTCGGCTCGTTCTGCGAGAGGATGTCCTCCCGGGTCAGGCCGAAGGCCTCGAGCAACCGGTCGAGGTGGATCCAGGTGGTCATCGAGTTGTAGAAGCGCAACCGGAACTCGTCCTCCTCGCGCGGCATGGCCAGACCCTCGACCAGGCGGGGTCGCCCGTTCACCCGGGCGAGGCCGCCGCCCCGGTCCTCGAGCCGGCGCCCGATGACCTCGAAGGTGAGGCAGGCGCCGCCGAGGATGTGTTGTCCGAGCAGGGCCGGATCGACCGAGGCTCCCAGCGTGTCGATGTTGTGCAGCAGCAGGTACCGCAGCTGAGGACGCTCGCCCAGCAGCCCGGCCAGCACCCCGTTGCGGAACAGGTTCGGCACCTCGAAGAAATGGCCCACCGGGTGCAGGCACTGCAGCGGCAGGTTGTCGGTGTAGTCGGAGGCCTCGCCGGCGGAGCGGGCCCAGCCGATGAGGGCCGACCGCAGGCTGTCGCGGACCTTCTGCTGCTGCACGTCGAGCACCTGCTGGGGCATCTCCTCCCAGGCGAAGCGCAGGTCGCGCTCGGTGGGCACGAGCCTCAGGCCGACGCTGCGGCCGGGCGACAGGAGGAGCGGCCCGGCGTAGCCGTAGCCGTCGACCTGCCGGAGGAAGCGCTGCGTGGGTTCGTGGGTGAGATGGCTGGTGGTGAAGAGGTGCGGCAGCGGGTGGCCGGCCAGTCGGCCGGTGCGGCGCGATTTGGCCAGGTGCGTCTCGATGAAGGTCCGGTGGCGGCCCTCGAGCTTGGCGAAGGGATGCAGGGCCTTGCAGGTGCCCGCGCCGCCGGTCCAACGCGAACCAGCCCCGGCGGCGAGCGTCACCACGGCGACCTCGCCCGCCCGCAGCGCGGCCTCGCCGGCGGCCCGGACCTCCGGAGCGACGGAGACCGAGGGGAGGTCCCACCGAAGGATGTCGCCCTCCTCCACGTCCTCGATCCGGCTGTCGGCCCGGAGGCGATTCTGGGCCAGACCGATGCGTCCCTCGCGCAGGTCGGCGCGGATCTGCTCGTGTTGGGCCGGGTCGAAGCCGTTCCGCTCCAGCAGTCCCCGGAGTTCGCTCCGGTCGGAGGCGCCTCCCCGGGCCCGGGGCAGCAGCGTGTCGAAGAGGCTCTGGATCAGCCCGCCCAGCTCCGGCCGCGATCGTGCCGCCACGCCCACGCGATCGAGCTCGGCCCTGCGAGCCGGGGGCAGTGATCGGCGATCGGCCTTCAGGAGCGCTGGTACCGTCAGCGCATAGTAGTTGGGCGGCATCAGGGCCTCGTCGCCCGACAACAGGTCGGCCACGGTGCCGTGCTCGTTGATCGCGTAGTCGAAGACCACCGGATCCATCGCGAAGGGCAGGGCCGCCGAAAGGTCGTGCTTGGTCTCCAGCAGGATGCCCAGGAGCCGTTCCTGCGCCTCGGCTTTCCGCTCGGGCGCGAAGATGAAGCCCATGCCGCCGCCGGACATCCCGCCGAGCATCCAGAAGCCCCAGAAGTCGTCGCCGAACTCGGTCTCGCACCGATGGATGAGCCGCTCGGTGAAATGATTCGAGGCCCAGGGGATGATGGCCTGCAACGGTTGTCGGAAATTCCGCGTGGTGGCCCGGCCGACGGCGCGGATGTCGCCCCGCCGCAGCGCCTCGATGATCTCGTCGAGCACACCCAGGGCCTCCTGGCGTCCGGCCCATTCGGCCGCCGAGCGCAGGAGGTACTTCTCGGTCACCATCTCCAGGATGGGACCGACGTTCTGCGCCATGCCCCCATGCACCACCACCAGCGAGTCCATCAGGGCCTTGCGCGAGGATTCCGGGATCTCCTGCCGGCTGAAGACATGGTGGGTCGGCATCAGGCAGCCCCGCGAGATGCCGAATTCCGGGTCGCCCTCGGTCGCGGCCACGCCGGTGATGAGCTTGATGCCCGGCCAGACGCCCCCGGAGTCCTGCCAGCCGCCGCCGGACCCGCCGAGCCACTCGCCCAGCAACGCCCGCGCCAGCACCAGCCGCCGCTCGGATTCCTCCAGCGGCCCCGTCAGCGACGCGGCCTGCCCGGTGGCCCGCATGCACACACCGATGAGCGAGCCGAGCAGGTTGGTGCTCACCGCCAGTCGGGAGCCCTTGGGGATGTCGTTGACGCTGGAGCAGAGCTCGAGTCCGCGACCCGGGCCCACGATGCGGGCCAGCAGGTCGGCCAGCGATTGGCCCGAGCCCTCGATGCCGGGCGGCACCACGCCCGCCGCGATCACCGCCGCCTTGAGCAGGCCGAGGTGATCCTTGGCGAAGTCGAAGACCTCGCCCAGCGCGGTGAGATCGGCCGTGGCACCCAGGTCCACCGACGTGAGTCGAAGCACCGGTTCATCGAGCACGCGCAGCCAGGCGCTCACCGGCGGCCGTGGCTCCGCGTCGCGTCCGTGCACGCCGAGGTCCACGGAGATGTTCAGCACCCGGGCTCCCTCGGGGTAGTCCATGCCCAGGAAGAAGATGTCGGACCAGGCCGAGTGCGTGAGGTCCATGCGCACCGGGGTCCGCTCGCGCAGGATGGGATGGGTGCCGTCGGGCGCGCGCTCCAGCAACTCCGGGCGCAGGCGCAGCGGCTGGTCGGCCGGGTGGCCCATGCGGAACATCCACTGGTTGCCGCGGACGGTCCGCACGCTGCGCCGTACCTGGTCGGCCAGCGTCTGGAAGGCGAGGCGGTGGTAGGCCGCGGCCAGGGCCGAGGCGATGCCGTCCGACGGACCCTGAGCGCGGAGTTCCTCCACGAAGCGGTCGATGGCCTCCTCGAAGCGGCGGTGGAGCAGGTGCTCGAATCCGGCGAAGGGGATCAGCCCTGCCTCGCCCGCGGTGGGTGCGGTATTTCGCGGGCCGGGCTCGGCGAGCCGGGGAGGCAGGTGGAACCGATGGAGTGCCGAAAGGAAGAAGAGGGCACGGACCCGCTCGTACAGGTTCTGGGCCTCGCGTCGGAACCGGTCGAGGGCCTCGCAGGCCTGCAGCAGCTCGGGCAGGCTGGCCGAAGCGGCCCAGGCTTCGAGCGGGCGGTTGCGCACGGAAGCCTCCGGCGACGTGATGAGGTCGATGAGCGGATGGGCCGGCACGATGCGTGTCACCTTCCCCGAAGGTCTTCCCGTCCGTCAACGGTCCGGACCGGTCGGGACCCTGGAACGGGTCTGCGCCGCCCGGCCCGTGGGACATCAATCGCGGCGCCCCAGGCCGGCGAGGTAGCGGAGCAGGTCGCGGAGTTCGGTGTCGCTCAGGCCGTCGACCAGGCCGGCGGGCATGATCGAGCCGACCTGGGTCTGTGAGCGGATCTCGGAGCGGGCCAGGCGCAGCGGTTTGCGGGTGGCGGCGTCGAGGAGCACGACCTCCTGCGGCGAGCTGCTCTCGATGCGGCCTTGGATCTCCTCCCCGTTCTGGAGGGTCAGGGTCCAGGACATGAAGCCCTCCTTCACCTCGGCCTGGGGCTCCAGCAGAGCGCGCAGGATGAACTCCGGCGTCTGGGCCGTGCCGAGGGCGCCGAGGTCGGGACCCAGGCCGGGCTGCGAGGCACCGATGCCATGGCAGGCGGTGCAGCCGAGTTCGGGTCGGATGAAGATCCGGGCGCCCCGGGTGGCGTCGCCCGAGGCGGCGACCGTCTTCAGGAATTCCTGACGGGTCACGGCCGAGGCCCATCGGCCGGAGGCGCTGCCGGCACCGCTGGGTCGCCCGAGGACCGAGGCCAGCTCCGGGATCGTCCGACCGGCCCGTGCCAGGAAGGCGGCCGCGGCGCGCACGGATCCCTCGGAAGGAGCCGTGGCCGCGAAGGCGGTGGCCAGCGCGGCGGTACCTCCGGTCTGACGAAGGATCGGGGCGAGCACCTGCTCGACGGTGGCCGGATCGGAGTCGCGGGCCAGCACCTCGGTGGCCAGGCGGCAGGCCTGCCCCAGGTCGCGTCCGGCCAATGCGACGGCCGCGGTGGATTTCAGGTCGGTCGGGGCATCGGACCCGGCCGCCTTCAGGATCCGGCCGGTATGGGCAGGCTCCGGGAATCGGGCCAGGCCGCCGATCGCCCCGCCCCGCAACGCCTGTGCTGTTTCTTGCGACTCCACGAGGCGGATCAGGTCGGGCTCGAGGCCGGCGATCCGCCAGCGGCCGATCAAGCGGGCGGCCGCGGTCTGCACGGAGATCTCGCGGGAGGCCAGCAGGGTCGCGAGGGCCGGCCCTACGTCTTGAGTGGGCTTGAGCCCGAGGCCCTGTCCCAGGGCGTCGAGGCGGGCCAGAGCCCGCGCGTGCGCGGCGCCGTCGTAGGCGGTGCCGACGGTGAAGGTGCGTGGGTTGAGGAGCAGCGGAATATCCTGGGGTCGGGCGGCGGCCAGCACCGCGTCGATCAGCGACGCCTGGGTGTCCGCCGGCAAGGCCACCTCCTGCACGCGGCGCAATCGGGTGGCGGCTTCGTCCACGGTGTCGGCGCTGCGATCGGCGCGGGCGAAGGCGTCGCGTCGGCGTTGGCTGCCACCGAAGGTCAGCGATCCCTGCGCATAGGGTCCCTTCCAGAGCGGCTTGAGCGCGTGCACGCACTGGACGAAGGCATAGGTCACCGGGGCCTCCTCGGGGGCCTCCATGGCGACGGAGGCCACCTCCACGGCCCGCGCGTCCGGCACGTAGGCGCAGGCCACCACGGCCTCGAGGCGGACCAGCGGATGGGGGTCGGCCGCCAGCCGGGACAGGACCTCCAGGGGATCCTTCAGACGATCGGCCCAATGGCCGGTGATGCGGGCGGCCCGGGCGCGGTGCTCCGCGAGGTCGGAGCGCGAAAGCAGATCGACCAGATCCGGCGCGGGCACCTCGTGCGAGGCCATCACCCCGATGCCTTCGTGGGCGCGCTCCCGCCGCGACTCGGTCGAAGGCGCAGCGGCGATCCAGGCTACGGCGGCGGCGGCCACGGGATCGGTGGGCCGGTCCTTAAGGACGCGGGCAGCGAGCTGCCGGTTCCAGCGCTCGGGCGAGAGCAGTTGGTCGAAGAGGACCGGCAAGGGGGCCTTCTCCAGGGCCGGCGCCCGGAGCGCCGGTCGGCCCTTGGCGGAGACGCGCCAGATGCGGCCGCGCGTCTTGTCGCGGTCGGGATGGCGGAAGCTGGTCTGGTAGTGGCCGATCAACGAGTTGAACCAGTCGCAGAGATAGAGGGCTCCGTCGGGACCGAAGCGGACATCGACGACGCGGAAGGCGGTGTTGGTCGATTCGACGAGCGGTGCCAGGCGTTCGACGTGGAAGGCCGCCCCCCGCGGGGTGATGCGGAAGCGCTCGACGCTGTTGTGCAGGTAGCCGCCGGCCACGAATTCACCGCGGTTCTCGGGGAGCCAGTGACCGTTGTCGGCGATGTCGGCGCCGCCGAATTTGCGGCCCTGGTTCCAGAGCGGCGGATGGGGCTCGAAGTGCTCGGTGCGGATCATCGCCTGGGTGAGGTGGGCGATGCCATGGCCGTTCCCGGCGAAGACGAAGGGCTGGCCCGCGCGATCGAAGGTGGTGCCGAAGGGGTTGTGCGCGCCCATGGCGCCGTCCCAGAAGGGGTCGAGCCGCAGGCGACGGGGCCAGAAGCGCCACACGCCCGCCTGATGCAGGGTTTCGTTGCCCCAGGGGGTCTCGATGCGGCTGACGGCGTGCAGGCCCTGGCTCATCATGAGCTCACCGGCCGGTCCCCACGTGAAGGAGTTGATCGTCTGGTGGGTGTCACCGGTGCCGAACCCGCTGAAGATCACCCGCCGCTGATCGGCCTTGCCGTCGCCGTCGGTGTCCTTGAGGAAGAGCAGCTGGTCGGCCGCCCCCACGTACACGCCGCCGTCGCCGAGTTCGAGCCCGAGCGGCATGTGCAGCTGGTCGTCGAAGACGGTGGACCGGTCGGCCTTGCCGTCGTGATCGGTGTCCTCGAGCACGACGATGCGGTCGCGCGGCCTCTCACCGGGTCGGATCTGGGGGTAGCTGGTGGTGGTGGCGACCCACAGGCGACCGTCTCCATCGAAACGGATCTGGGTGGGCTTGACCACGCCATCGGCCTCGCTGGCGAAGAGGCTGACCGAATACCCCGGCAGGGCCCGGAGCGTGGCCCGTTCCTCGTCGGGAGTCTGCGTGGCGCGGACGGCGGGAGGCAGGCCCAGTGTGGCGAGGAGGGCGGTGCCGGCGAGGACAGGGCCGGAGACCCGGGAAAGGCGCGGGGAGGTCATCGGGAAATCAACGGGTGTTCTCGGTCGGGTTCAGGCGCTGGGCCAGCGCGTCGGTCTTGCGGTCGGCGGCATGCAACAGGGGCACGAATTGCTCCATCTCGGCGGGGAACCAACGGATCTTCAGGTCGCGATGGTCGCGACTGCTGGGTTGTTCGGTGCGATCGCCGGCGAGGAAGGCCCAGTTGGTGGGTCGGGTGTAGCCCTTCCAGAGGGCGTTGCGTTCGAGGTGGGCCTGACGCAGCGCCTCCCAGGAGGCATCGGTGAATCGGCCGGCGTCGTCGGTCTGCGGGGAGACGAGGCCGTGCATCCATGGGCGCAGGGCCAGGGCGGCGACTCGGGCCATCGCGGATTCGGTGAGGGTGCGGCCGTCGACGGCGGGTGCCTTCTGCGATCGCGCAGCCTCGAAGACGTCGATGACGGGCAGATTCCGGCGGTGGGCGATCTCGCGGATGCGTCGGGCGTAGGCTTCGACGGGTGGGGACTCTTCGCGGATGACCGGGATTGGGGTGACGAGGAAGACCCGGGTGCCGATGGCCTGACTTTCGAGGACCCACTGTTCAAGGCGTTCGCCGAAGGCGTCGAGACGTTCCAGACCGCCGTAGGCTTCGCTCTGACCGAAGTCGAGGATGCAGACGGTGGCCTTGGCC
>JBEGWF010000069.1:0-4584 GCA_041177965.1 Verrucomicrobiota bacterium
TCGTCGTCCATCGATAATCGTGGCCTGCTACAAGCAGTCTACTTTATGGCCTGAATGACACCCTATTATGCGAGTCTCAATAAACCGAGCGGAGCGGATCCGGGCTGGAGCGAGCTCTGGAACCGATCAACAAGACCCCCTCGCGCGCAGCGCGAAAGCCTCCCCTTCCCCGAGGTTCCCGCGAGAGAAGCCCGAACCCGCGGAGCCCACCCAATCTCGAGCGGAGCGGAGCCGGGCTGGAGCGAGCTTTGGAACCGATCAACACCCCCCCTCGCGCGCAGCGCGAAAGCTTCCCCCTCCCCGAGGTTCCCGCGAGAGAAGCCCGAACCCGCGGAGCCCACCTAAACCGAGCGGAGCGGATCCGGGCTGGAGCGAGCTCTGGAACCGATCAACAAGCCCCCCTCGCGCGCAGCGCGAAAGCCTCCCCTTCCCCGAGGTTCCCGCGAGTGAAGCCCGGACCCGCGGAGCTTGCCACAAACGCCACCCCTGACCTTTGATCGTGCCAAGTCCATGGCTGAATCGATCCAAGCCCGAGTTTCCCGCATCGTCCAGGCCACCCCGGTCCACGACATCCACACCCACCTGTACGACCCGGCCCAGGGCGAACTGCTGCTGTGGGGCATCGACGACCTGCTCGTCTACCACTACCTCGTCAGCGAAGCCTCCCGCCAGATGGAGGTGCCGCTCGAACGCTTCTGGAGTGCATCCAAGGCGGAGCAGGCCGAATTGGTATGGCAGGCGCTCTTCATCGACCACTCCCCGGTCTCCGAGGCCTGCCGTGGCGTGCTCACCACCCTGAACCGGCTCGGCATCGAGCCACGGAAGAACGATCTCGCCAGCCTCCGACAGTGGTACGCGGCCCAGAAACCGGCCGCCTTCATCGACCGGGTGATGCAGACGGCCAATCTGGCCTCCATCTGCATGACCAACTCGCCGTTCGACCCGGTGGAACGGCCCACCTGGGACCGGGGGTTCTCCCGCGATCCCCGCTTCGTAGCGGCCCTCCGGATCGATCCTCTGCTGGTCGCCTGGCCCGAGACCGCCGTCTGGCTGCGCGACCAGGGCTATGCCGTGTCCCGGGAACTGAACGACCAGACCCTGGGCGAAGTCCGCCGATTCCTCGCCGACTGGACGGCGCGCATCGACAGCCGGTACTGCATGGTCTCGCTGCCCCCTTCGTTCGCCTTTCCGGCCGACACCGAGATCGCCCGTTTGATCGAGGGCGCGGTGCTGCCCCATTGCCGCGATCATGGACAGGCCTTCGCCCTGATGATGGGGGTCAAGAGGGCGGTCAATCCCCGCCTGCGCATGGCCGGCGACGGTGTGGGACTGGCCGACCTGACCGCGCTGCAGGCCCTCTGCGCAGCCCATCCCGAGAACCGCTTCCTCGTCACCTGCCTTGCCCGGGAGAACCAGCACGAACTGGTGGTCCTTGCGCGGAAGTTCTCCAACCTCCACCCCTTCGGTTGCTGGTGGTTCACCAACACCCCCCACCTGATCCGCGAGATCACCACGATGCGCCTGGAATTGTTGGGAACATCGTTCACCCCCCAGCACTCCGATGCCCGGGTCCTCGACCAGGTGATCTACAAATGGCATCACTCGCGGGCCATCCTCGCCGAGGCCCTTGCCGAAAAATACACCGCCGTCGCCGATGCCGGCTGGGAGGTCACCGATGCGGAGATCCAACGGGACGTCTCGGAACTCCTCGGCGGAGGATTCCACCGGTTCCTTTCCGGCGCTCGCGTCCGGGCCGATTGACGGTACGATGGGGATGTGCGCCCCACCCTGCTCCTGTTCGTCTGCCTGCTGGGATTGGTCTCGGCCGAGGCCGCGCCGGCGAAATCCACGCCGCGGTCCGCCAGCGCCGACAAACCCTCCTCTTCCCGGAAGGGGAAACCCTCGGCCGAAGCGGCGGCCACCACCGAGCAGTTGGTGGACCGTACCCGGGCCTCCATCGTGCGTATCGACGGTCGGGGTCGTGACGGCAACCAGGAAGGCGTGGGCACCGGGTTCGTCCTCGATGCCGAGGGACTCATCGCCACCAGCCTCCACGTGATCGGCGAGGGGCGACCCATCCAGGTGCGCCTGGCCGACGGCAGCACCCCGGAGGTGGTGGGCATCCACGCCTGGGATCGCCCGCATGACCTGGCCATCGTCCGCGTGCGCGCATCGGGTTTGACCGCCCTGCCGCTCGGCGACAGCGACGCTCTGGCCCAGGGCGCCCCGGTCGTCGCCATCGGCCATCCCCTCGGCCTCAACCACAGCGTCGTCGAGGGCGTCCTCTCCGCGCGCCGCGATCTCGAGGGCCAACCCATGCTCCAACTGGCCATGCCCATCGAGCCCGGCAACAGCGGCGGACCGCTCATCGACCGTGCCGGACGGGTCCATGGCATCGTCAACGCCAAGAGCCTGCTGACCCAGAACCTCGGTTTCGCCACCCCCGCCAATCATCTGAAGGCGTTGCTGAAGCAACCCAATCCGATGTCCTTGGATCGGTGGCTGAGGCTCGGCGCCCTCAATCCCCGACGATGGGAGGCCTTCCTCGGGGCGAATTGGCGGCAGAAGGGCAGCCGGGTGTTGGTCGATGGCGTCGGGGCCGGATTCGGCGGCCGATCCTACCTTTTGAGCCGGGACCCCGCTCCCGAGGGAAGTGAACTGGAGGTCTCGGTGCGTCTCGACGACGACTCCGGTGCCGCCGGACTGGTCTTCGCCGGAGACGAGAACGGCCGCCATTACGGATTCTATCCGACCGGCGGAGAACTGCGGCTGACCGCCTTCGAAGGACCGGATGTCTTCTCGTGGCGCATCCTGGGCACGGTGCCGTCCCCGGCCTATCACGGGGGCGACTGGAACACGCTGAAGGTGCGCCATGCCGACGGGGCATGGGAATGCTCGGTGAATGGCGCGGTGGTGTTCCGAAGCAAGGACGCGGCCCTCACCGGGAACCGGGTGGGCTTGGCCAAGTTCCGGAACACGTCCGCCGAGTTCCGCGGGTTCCGGCTTGGCTCACCCGCCTCGACACCGCCCGAGTTGCCGCCGGAGGTGGTGGCCGGATTCACCGCCGGCCGCGAGCCGCGCGAAGCCTTGAAGGCGCACCGCGTGGCCGCCGACCGGTTCCTCCAGGAACGGGCCCAACGCCTGGAGAGCGAGGCTCAGCGCCTGCGTCGGCTGGCCAAGGACCTGCACCGCGAAGTCGCCCGGGAGGCCCTGGTCGCGGAATTGGCCAAGCCCGCGGGCGAGATCCGGTTGGCCAAGGCGGCCCTGCTGTTGGCCTGGCACGATCATCCGGAACTCGACCTCGATGAGACCGAGCGGCAGTTGGCGGAGTTGGGATCCGAGGCCCGCTCTCGGGTGTCGGCGACCGCCTCCGGCGAGGATCGCCTCACCTCATTGCGGCGATTCCTGTTCGAGGAGCAGGGCTTCCACGGAAGCCGTGGCGACTATCGCAACCCCGCCAACAGCCACCTGCAGTCGGTGCTCGACGACCGCGAGGGCATCCCCATCACGTTGAGCATCGTCTTCCTGGAGGTCGGCAAGGCCGCCGGCATCGACCACCTCGAGGGACTGCCCCTGCCGGGTCACTTCCTGGTTCGCCATGCCCCCCCGGGTGAGGCCGCCCGGCTCTATGACCCGTTCAATGGCGGCATCCCGATCACCTTCTCCGATGCCGACGATCTGGGCAGCCAGAGCGCCGGCGTCCCCGTGCGCAGCGAATTCCTCGAAGGGGCAACGCCTCGATCCATCCTGATCCGCATGATCAACAATCTGCGCGCCTTCACGATGGAGCGATCCGGGGTGGAATCGGCCCTGCCTTATTCCGACTTGTTGGTGTCACTGGCCCCCGACGCCCGCAGCGCGGCGGCCGAGCGCGTCGATCGGGCCCGGCTCAAGAGCCAACTCGGGGATCGGGAGGGCGCCGCGGCCGACCTGCGTGCCGTGCTCGAAACGGTGCCCACCGGCCCTCAGGAGACGCGGATCCGAGAGGCGCTCAAGGCGCTCGAAGACCGTCCCTGAACCCCGGTGATCCATGGCGGCCCCGAGGTGGCCCCGAGGTGGCCCCGAGGTGGCCGGGCCATCACCGTCCGGGCGGCGCCTTGGCGAGCTTTCGCTGCAACGATCGTCGGTGGATGCCCAAGCGTCGGGCGGTCGCCGAGATGTTGCCTCCGCAGTGGCTCAAAACGCGCTGGATATAGGCCCATTCCCATCGGTGCAAACTCTCCAGCGATTCGACCGACTGAGGTTCTCCCGGGCGGATCCGAAGCCACGTTTCCAGGGCGAGGCCCGCTTGATCCGCCTGATCCGCGGACACCCACAACACCACGTCCGGGGCGGCGATGTTCGAACCGACCGGATACACTGGGCACGCGCCCTCCAGATCTGGGCTGAGGGAATCCCACACCACCATCCGCAGACCCACAGCCGCCAAGGCCTGGCGGATCCGTTCAGTCTGGGACGGATCCCCCTCGATCCACAAGGCGGGCTTCCGCGATGGCTTCGGATCGGGAAGTCCAGTCGGAGGGTCAGGATTCGAGCCCATGGATCTCACCCTGGAATCAAACCGCGCCGACGGATCGGCTCCGG
>JBEGWF010000070.1:0-13816 GCA_041177965.1 Verrucomicrobiota bacterium
GAGATCATCCACAATCCGGAGGTCAACGACCAGATCCGGGCCATGGGCATCGTCAGCATCTCGCCCAAGCCCAGCGACCTCGAATTGGCCGGTCTCAAGCTCAATGCCGACGACGTGGTCATCATCCCGGCCTTCGGCACCGAGGTGTCGACCCGGCAGCGCATCGAGAGCTTCGGATGCCAGACCGTGGACACGACCTGCGGCGACGTGATGTCGGTCTGGAAGCGGGTGCGCCAGTACAGCAAGGAATCGGTCACGAGCATCATCCACGGCAAGGCCAAGCACGAGGAGACCAAGGCCACGACCTCCCAGGCCACCGCCTACGGGACCGGCCACTACCTGGTGGTCTTCGACCTGGCCGAGACCGACTACGTCTGCGACTACATCCTGCGGGGGGGCGACCGGAACGAATTCCTCGAACGCTTCAAGGGGGCCCATTCGCCCGGGTTCGACCCCGACCTGCACCTGGTGGCCGTCGGCGTGGCCAACCAGACCACCATGCTCCGCGGCGAGACCGAGGAGGTGCAGCGCCGATTCCAGCGGGCGATGCAGCAGAAGCACGGACCCGAGAGGGTGTCCGAGCACTTCCGCTTCTTCGACACGATCTGCGGCGCCACGCAGGACCGCCAGGACGCCCTCGAGAAGATGCTCCGCGAGCCCATCGACCTGCTGATCGTGGTGGGCGGCTACAACTCCTCCAACACCTCGCACCTCGCCGAGATGGGCGAGAAGGTGCTGCCGACCTTCTTCATCAAGAACGCGGCCATGATGGAATCCCCCGCGCTCATCCGGCACTGGAACCAGCACATCACGGCCGAGGTGACCACCGCCGACTGGTTCCGGACCTCGGGCCCGCTGACCGTCGGCATCACCGCCGGAGCGAGCTGTCCGAACAACCTCATCGAAGACACCATCAAGCGCCTGTTCGGGTTCCGAGGGGTGGACATCCTCGAGGCGCTGCAGCCGAAGGACCGCCGGCCATGAAGGGCAGAACCGGCGGAGTGCCCGTGTTTTCTGGCGATGGCCCCGACTTTCGGCTTGCCCGGACGCCCGGTGCTTCCTATAGCGACCCACGTCTCCTGACGCCAAGAATGGCTTTGATCGAACGCATGATGTCACACCAACCGGAGGCGGTCCTTTGAGCCGCCCGTTTTCACGCCCTCAACCGGGCCAGCCGCAGCATCGGATCAACGGAAAGATCCGTGCACGGGAGGTCCGCGTCATCGGTATCGATGGTCAGCAGGTCGGCATCATGGACCTGGCCGCCGCCATCAACCTGGCCCGACAGAACGGCGTCGACCTGGTGGAGATCGCCGCGACGGCCGTGCCCCCGGTGTGCCGCATCGTCGACTACGGCAAGTTCAAGTACGAGCTGGCCAAGAAGGAGCGCGACAGCAAGAAGCATCAGGCGGTCAACTTGGTGAAGGAGGTCCAGCTGTCCCCCCGCATCGATCCCCACGATCTGGGCATCAAGCGCGAACACACCATCGCGTTCCTCTGCGAGGACATGAAGGTGAAGGCCACGCTGCGGTTCCGGGGCCGCGAGATGGCCCACACCGAGGTGGGCAAGGAGGTCATGGACCGCTTCTTGGAGCAACTGGCTCCCTGGGGTCATCCCGACTTCCCGCCCAAGCTCGTCGGCAAGGCGATCAACGTGATGATCAGCCCGCTGCCCAAGAACCGGCGGGCCAAGAACCCCAAGGAGGCCAAGGAGGCCGACGTGGTCGCGCCGTCCAAGGCCCCCGACGCGGTCGCATCCAACGGCAAGCCCGAACCGGTGCGCGTCTCCACCGACGCCGCCTCGAAGCCCTCGACCTTCGGGCAGAGCCCGTTCTCCGGACTCTCGATCCCCACGCAGGGATGATCCCGCGGGGCGTCCGGCGATCCGGGGGCTTCCGACACCGGAAGCCGTGCCGAGGATTCCCCGCGCGACTCATCCCCGTGCGCGACTGATTTTCCCCCGCGCGACTGATTCCCATGGGCCGACTGCGCGCCATCGCCGCCATGTCCGAGAACCGGGTCATCGGGGACTCGGGCCGGATTCCGTGGCATCTGCCGGCCGACTTCCGCTGGTTCCGGCAGGTGACGCTCGGCGGGATCCTGGTGATGGGCCGCAAGACCTTCGAGTCGATCGGGAAGCCGCTGCCCGGGCGCGAGACCTTCGTGCTGTCCCGAGACGCGGTCCCGATCCCCGGCGTGCGCGTCTTTTCCGGGGTGGATCCGCTGCTCGAGGAGCTCCGGGCCGACGCGCGTCCGGCCTGGGTCTGCGGAGGGGCCGAGATCTACCGGTTGCTGCTGCCGCGATGCGGCGATCTCTTCCTGACACGGGTGCCCGTCACCGTTTCCGGAGATGCCGTCTTCCCGCCGTTCGAGTCGGAGTTCTTCCGGATCGCCGAGGTCCTGCGCACCCCGGAGTTCAGGGTCGAGCACTGGGTGCATCGCTCCACGCTGATCGCCGCGGCCGCCGAGGGCGACGCCTCGGGCCGACCGACCGTCGCCTGACCGAGCCGTCGGATCGCGAGGGCCTCAGCCGATCGGTTGGCTGGCCTGAAGGCTGGCGATGAACTGCTTCATGGCCGGCGACAACACCTTGGATTTCTTGTGGATGAGTCCGATGGGCCGCTGCAGTTCGACATCTCCGAAGGGCAGGGCCACCAGGGTGTTCTTCGAGACCTCCTGGGTGACGGTCCCGGCCGGGACGATGCTCACCCCCGCGCCGATCTCGACCGCCCGCTTCACCGTCTCGATGTTGTCGAATTCCATCACGTGCTTCACCGAGACCCCGCGCTCCTTCAGTTCGCGATCGATGGCCTTCCGCGTGGGGATGTCGGGCTCGAAGCCGATGAACTTGTGCCCTTCGAGTTGGGCGAGTTTCAGGCCCTTGGCCTTGGTGAACGCATGGCCCGGGGCGCAGACGAGGACCAGTTTCTCGGGTTTGAGAGCGATCACCTCCAGCTTCGATTCCTTCTGGGGGTAGGCCACGAGGCCGAGGTCGACCACATTGCCCAGCACGTCGTCGTACACCTGATTGGCGCGCTGGTATTCGACATGGACCTTCACCGAGGGGTGCTGCTTCAGGAAGCGCTTCACATACGGCTGAAGGTCGTGGAGTCCGATGCTGTAGATGGCCGCGATGCGGATGGTGCCCGAGATGACGTCGCGCAGCTCCTGGAGCCGGTGGACCAGCCCATCGTAGGTCAGGATGATCTGCTTGCCGTGCTCGTAGAGCAGTTCGCCCTCGCGGGTGAGCCGGAACTTCTTCTTGCTGCGCTCGATGAGCAGCGTCTTGAGCTGTCGTTCCAATGAGGTGATCTGCTGACTGACGGCGCTCTGGGTGATGTTGTTGATGAGGGCCGCCTTGGTGAACGATTCCGTCTCGGCTAGGTCGCAGAACACTTTGAAGGACTCGATTTGCACGCGTCCACGATACCCCGATCCGGCCATCTGCCATCAGGATTTTTCCGAGGGTCGGTCCGGAACCCCGCCATGGCCCCCGGGCGGAATGGGTCTTTGCTCCAAGAATGGCGTGAGGCCGGAGCCGCCCTGTGGTTCGATGTCGGCGTGGCCAAGCCGGACTCCTTTGAACTGCCCGACGGAACGATCGTGAACATCCTCTACGAGGACCGCGGGGTGATGGCCATCGACAAGCCGGCGGGCTGGATGCTCGGACCGGACGACGGTGAGCATGCCGATCGCGGCCTCCATCGGGCGCTGGTCGACGCGATCGAAACCGGGGAATGGTGGGCCCGTTCACGAAACCTGAAGTTCCTACGCTTCGTGCACCGCCTGGATGCGCCGACCACCGGTGTTCTCCTTTTCTCGAAGAGCCAGGGGGCCATGCCCGCGCTGTCGCGGGTGTTCGCCGAGCGGACCGTCAAGAAGGCCTACCTCGCGGTGACCGACGGTGTGCCCAAGTGGGGCGAATGGGTCTGCCGCGAACCCCTCGGGCCCGATCCGGCCGAGCACGGCAAGCACCGCGTGGATCATGGCCCGGAGGGCAAGCCCGCCGAGACCGCCTTCCGTGTGCTGGGCTCCCGGGAGGGACGGGCGCTGGTGTTGGCCCAGCCGGTGACGGGGCGGACCCATCAGATCCGCCTGCACTTGGCCCATGCGGGGTGCCCGGTCGCCGGAGACATCCTTTACGGTCGCCGCGACTTCCACGGGCTGGCCCTCCGGGCCTTCCGTTTGGAATACCCGGACCCCTTCCTGCGCAGGCAGACCCTGATCATCGCGCCCACGGAAGCCTTCTGCCGGCGCTACGGCTACGATCCGCTGCTGGTGCCGGAAGCATTGCGCACCCGCCCCCGCCGTCCCTTGAGCCCCACGGGCAAGGACGGCAAGGGCGGCAAAGACAAGGCGTCGGCCCCGCGGTCAGGAGCCCCGGTTCGCGGCGGCGCCCACCCGCAGGGAAAGGCGGCCTCCGCTCCGGGTCAGCCGAACCGGGTGGTCAAAGAGCCGGCTCAGCGACCCGCTGGTCAACGACCGGCCGATGGGGCCCGAGGTCAGCACGGTGCCGCCCCGCAGCAGTAGGGCGTGGCTGAAGATCGGGGTGATCTCTTCCACGTGGTGGGTCACCAGCACCAACGTGGGGGCATCGGGTCGGCGTGACAGCCGCCCCAGGAATTCCAGGAACAGCTCGCGCGCCACGGGGTCCAGCCCGGTGCAGGGCTCGTCGAGGATCAGCAACCGGGCGTCGGACATCATGGCCCGAGCGATGAGCACCCGCTGGCGCTCTCCCTGCGACAGCACGGCCCAGGGCCGTCGGGCCAGATGGCCGATCTCCACCGATTCCATCAACTCGCGCGCCTTCACGGCGTCGGAGCGCTTGGGCGTTCCCCAATAGTCGATGATCGCGTAGCGGCCGCTGACCACCGTGTCGAGGGCGGGCTCGGTGTCGTTCATCATTTGCCGCACCGACGAACTCACGATGCCCAGCTTGAGACGCAACTCGCGCCAGTCGGCCTGGCCATACTGTTGCCCCAGCAGGGCGATGTCGCCGCGGGTGGGCATCAGATAGCCGGCCAGTGCCGAGAGCAGGCTGGTCTTGCCCGAGCCATTGCCGCCCAGCAGCGCCCAGTGTTCACCGGGCATCACGCGCCACGACAGGTCGGTGAGGATCGGGACCCGATCGCGGAGAATTGTCAGGTTCGTGATGTCGAGGACCGGTGCGGAACTCATGCAGCCCGAGAGCGTCGGGAATCGACCTGCAAAAGGGAAGCCGAGGACTGTTCCCGAGGCCTGTTCCGACTGGGATCCGCTCCGACAAGGTTCCTTGTGGGTTCGGGCATCAGAGCCCCACGCCGGGCGTGGGTGAGGTGGATCCGATGCGACCGAGCGCCCAGGCCGCGTGTTCGGCGATGAGGGGCTCGGGATCCTGGGCCGCCCGCGTCAGGGCCGGGATCGCCCGATGGTCGCCGACATTGCCCAGCGCGACGCACACATTGCGCAGCAGCCCGCGCCGCTTGGTGCGCAAGAGAGAGGTTCCAGCGAACCGCGATTTGAAGGCGTCGTCGTCGAGCGACAGCAGTTCGAGCAAATCGGGTTGGGCCAGATCGGCTCGATGGTGTTCGCGCAGCAGCGCTCCGGTGCGGGCGAACCGGTTCCACGGACAGGCGGCCAGGCAATCGTCGCAGCCGAAGATGCGGGTGCCGATCGCGGGGCGCAGGTCCTCGGGAATGGAACCCCGGTGCTCGATGGTGAGGTACGAAATGCACCGCCGGGCATCGAGCGTGAAGGGCGAGGGCAGGGCGCCGGTGGGGCAGGCGCTCATGCAGCGGGTGCAGGATCCGCAGCGGTTGTGCTCCGGCGCATCGGGCTCCAGTTCGGCCGTGGTCAGGATCTCGGCCAAGAGGAACCAATTGCCCAGGCTCCGGGAGATGAGATTGGTGTGCTTTCCGACAAAGCCGATGCCGGCGCGTTGGGCCAGATCGCGTTCGAGGATCGGCCCGGTGTCGACGTACCACAGCGAGCGCTGCGTCACGCGGGCCTCGGTGTCGAGGAACTCCGTGAGGGCTCGCAGCGGTTCCTTGAGCAGGTCGTGGTAGTCGGGATGCCGCGCGTAGCGGGCCACGATGCCTCGCGGGGTTGAACCCGGTTCGGCGGGTGGGTCCGAGGGATCGTGCTGCGGGTCGCGATGATAGCTGATCGCCACCGTGACCACGCTGCGGATCCCGGGCAAAATCCGCGACAGATCCGCCCGCTTCTCCGGGGCTTTGGCCAGCCAGGCCATCTCGGCGTGTCGCCCTTCGGCCAACGCCCGCTCGAAGTCCGGGGCGGAGGCCGGCGGCTCGGCCGTGGTCACCCGGCAGGCATCGAAGCCCAGCTCGGTGGCCCGGCGCACCAGGGCGGCCTTGAGCTCGGCCTTGGCCATGCCCCCGGGACTCATCGACCGAGCATGCGGCGCAGCACGTTGTGGGTGATTTGCTGCACGCGCGGATCGGGACCCTTGGGCTCGGTGTACACCTTCGGATGGATATAGCCGGGCGGCTCGGCCAATCCATCGGCCCACCAGCAGGTGGCGGCATTGAAGACGATGTTCGTCTTGGGTCCGGGATACGCTGTGGCGGTGTAGATCCCGCCGTTGGGCTTGCCCGGGGCGTCTTGGGTGGGCCCTGTGGCCACGACCTCCAGACCCTTGATCGGCGCCGGATCGCCATGCCACTCCCAGCCGATGAGGCCGGGGATGCGATCGCCTTCCTTCATGCGGGTGTCGCGGTAGATCCAATGGTCGGGCCGGGTGCAGATCCAGTCGGCCCCGCCGGTGACCGGCCCCGTGCTGTGAGCACCGACCAGTTCGTTGGCGTAGGGGCGTTCGTGTTTGAGTGAACTCATCGACACGAACTCGCGGGTGCCTCCCGGCGGGCCGTACACGCCGACCCGCTCGAAGGACCGCAGCTTCGGGTCGCCCTCCAGAATGCGTCCGCAGACGGCGTTGCCCGAGAAGAAGCCCACGCTCACACCAGCCAAGATCGCCGCCTCGATGTTGCGGTACATCTGGATCGTCCAGTACTCGTCATGGCCGACGCTCAGGAACCCATCGGCCCGGAGCAGTCCGGCGCGGTCGAAATGGGTGTCGGCATTCGAGAGGTAGCTCACGTCGTAGCCGTGCGCTTCGAGCCAGTACACGAAGGGGTATTCCCAGAGGAAGAATTCGCCGGAACCGATGGAGAGCGGCTGGTCCACGATCTGGCAGTACTTGCCGTAGGGCCGGTTGAAGCCCACCTGCACCCCGCCGCCCCAGTACCATTCGTTCTTGCCGTCGTCATACAGCGAGAACTGTGAGGGCCAGCGGTTGTAGGCCTGCCAGGTGTTGTCGGAGCACTGGAACAGGTAGCTCGCCTCGCGATGGTCGCGGACGATGAAGATGATGTAGCTCTGGAGGCCTTCTTTGAGCTCGGTGAGTTTGGCCACATAGACGCCGCTGACCCAATCGTCGGGGATCAGGAGTTGGGCGCAGGGTTCCCACTGGCAGAGGCGTTCCCGTTTCGGGCCCACCTTGGGGTCGGCCTGAGTCCGTCCTTTGAAGGGCCCCATATGTTTCATGAACCGGCCCGCCTTCCCGCCGTAGAAGCCCATCCGGTAGATGTCGATGGTGAAGTCCGAGACCGGGTTGGTGCTGACGTGGAAGGTGAGGTACTGCCCGGCCGATACGCTGGTCCTCGAGGCGTAGCCCTCGATCCATGGGCACCGGTAGCGGGTCGTCGGATCGATCCGGGTCTTGGTGAGCATCCAGTCCCGGGTGCCCGGGTTGAGGTTCTCGAGCCGGATCTTGTTCGGGCCGCGGTCATGGGCCAGCGGGGCCGCCACGCCATTCAGCGCCAGCGCACCCGCCGCCCCGGCCATCGCTTTCACGGCCGCCCGACGCGAGACAGGGTTCGTGTTCATCATCTGCCCCAGAGCCTAATCCCCACCCCCGCACGATGCACTTGGAGAGTTCCGTGTGTGGGCTCTGCGGGCTCTGCGGGCTCTGCGGGCTCTGCGGCGCGTCGTCGGTGGGCGGTGGCCCTGGAGGGTTGGGTGGGCAGCATCGAAGCCGGAAACGGGGGCGGATCTCTCCCGAGCGGCTTCGGCGCGTGGGTGACTCAGCGGGTGATCCCACCCGCCACCACCGGATCGTTCTGGCCAATTCGGTGTGGATGATGCGTGCGGATGGAACGAACCACGGTCGTTGCCTTCGGTCGGAAACTTAGGTGGGGAACGTAGGTCCGGACCCGATCAAAGGTCCCTGCCCCACCAAGGACAAAAACCTCCAAAATCCCGCTAAGAACCTGCCGTCACCAAGCGAAGGCTTGGCCAAGCAGACGAGCGCACTTAGGACTTTAGGTAAAATAACTTGAAAAATCCAACAAAACCAAAACATCCATTGACACGATTTCGCGTTTTAAGTAATTACCACAAAGATCCCCTAGACCAATCAGCATTCCTTGCACTGAATGCCTCTAAAGGCCTCCAAAGAATATCGCAATGCCCAACGATGCCAACAGCGGCCCCGGCGACGGAAGCGCGCGGACCCGACGCGTGCCTTGCCGCGCGAGCTGGCCGGAAGGCAGGCGTGCTGCTGGAATTTCCCAAGGCGGCTACCAAGAAGCTCGGACCGGGTAGGCGAAGGGATGACAACGGTTGTTATCAGAATCGATCCATCAAAACCTGAATAAAAAAGCAAAAACAAAACCCAAAATGTTAAATGAAAAACATGAAAAATAACAACATAACCAACATGCTTGCAATTGCTGGTGCAATTATCGTCGTTGGGTCCGTGGTTGGTGGTGAAGCTCAACTGCCAATTTGGGGTGACTTGAAGGAAATTGCGATAGTCTTGACTACTGATAATGTTAAGATCCAATCGACTCTTGCCAACTATAAAAGGGAATATGTAAGGTTTTACGCCGGTGAGTTTAACAGGGTATCAAATGAACTCAAAGATTACCCACTTGCGAACGGCCATTTCCACGAGAATTATACCTCCAAAGTATCAAAAACCCAAAATGGAGGTCGTACGCTTGTCTGGTGGAGTCCCAAAAAATTTATCATTGGAATGGCAGTTGATGAATTAAATCAGCAGCAGCCAACAAATATAATACCTGAGTTTGCTCCGCTCGAGATTCGTAAATATAGGTGCGACCGAACGTCAAGCGGTGATGTGAAACATGACACATCCTTTGGCTATCGATTAACCTGGGATTACGATGTTTCACCAAATAAATCATGGCCCTCTGAGAGAGATTTTAAACTGGTTTTAAGTGACTGGGACAAACGATCTATAGATTGTCAAAAAAACTACGAGAGTGATGGTGCCATATATTCCACAACAAAGCCGATAATCAAACGCTCTTGGCAAGGTGAAATAATCAACTGCGTTCCGATGGAAACAATATCAGGTTGGGTGAATCTAGAGGCAAATAGGTCGGGTAGTCAACTTCGTTTTGAAACCACATTCAAGCAGGTTTATCCAACTAAACCGTGATCTTGTCAATTGTTCGGCCTCGCTTGAAGACATACCTCTAAGATCATACGGCGGAGCAGACTATTGTTGTGGCCGAATTCGTGCTTACAAAAAGCAACTGGAGCATTGCATAACACCTGATAATCCACAAGTCACATGCGGAATCGAAAATCCCTAGTATGGTTCGCGGTTTATTTTGTGTTTCTAGCAACGTTTGGGTTTTATTATAATTCATTTCGCATCAACCAACGAGGGGATTTGGTTACCACAAATGGATCACTCGTGAACGATGAAGAGCGCCTCGCGGCTAATTCTGGCATGGTTGCATATAGCTGGATCGCAGGTTTGGGTGACATAGCAAAAGATGGAGTGATGTTAAGTTATAAAGAACTGAAGAGTGGTGATGTTGAAAATGTGTATATTTTACCAGGAGGGCTGTCTCTAACACAACATCTAACCTTCCCGGCGACTGACCGTTTGCTGGGATCTCAAAAGTATGAGGAGCTTTCTCGGTTGGATTTCGAGAAACGATCACCTGACGAACCGAGTCTTCGCGAAGTCAAGATAATCCTTGAGGATTGTCCAAACGTGATAAAATCGGGAATGATTTTTAGTTGCATTCGCGAAATCTATACTATGAAAACCCAGCTCCGAGACGTAATCAAGCGTCATCGCAATGAAACCCTATTGTCGTTTGGATTGGCTCAAAACCAATTAGTTCCGCAAGAATCGTTTGAGTTCAAGACAATGTATTTTCGGGCAAGGTTGGAGCAAATGGCATTGCGGAAGAGGATTCAGAAAAGATTGAGCAATGTGGGCGCAGATGTTTCCGATGAAGTCTTTCAACGTTTATTATCAATTCAGTTGCTAAGGCCCGCAGAGGAGTTGGAAACTAGTGATTAAGATAGATGTGGGTTTGATCAATAATGAAGACATTATCTGCAATACTTCTCGGTGTTTTAATCATGATACTGATTCTTGGGAGGTATTCTAGGAATCGTGAGGCGAGAGATGAGGCGTTACAGTTCAAAGGGCAGTTTGAAAACCAATCATCCAATTCACGCCCGAGTTCGAAAACCTCTTTTGCTAACAAAAGAAGAGAGTCCGATCTTGATTCTTCCCTGCTGACAAGATCATATTGGGATGAATCTTTTTCCACGAACCCAGTCTATGTAACAAATCTGGTTCAAGTTTCTTCCAACGAGTACTCAGAACGGATCCGAGTTTTCTTTCCAAATAAGCGTTGGGGTACCGACGAGTGGGAGACTCTTTCTCAAAGGCAGTTTGAGCACGGAGTAGAATTTAACCCAGAGCTTACTCAAATACTAGAACTGATGAGGGAGTTGCCTTCTGTTCAGAATTCTGCAAGATTGTATACAGGAGCATATGCGACAACATTTGTTATTAACAATATTCATGAGGTGGTTCGAGATTCATTTCGCATAGAGGAGCGATATCGCGAGGATTTGAATGGTTCATGGGTGACGGATCCGAATTCTGATCCTAGTAAGCGAAAAATAGCGATTCAGTTAGCGGAGGAAACTTATAGGTTCGAGCTTGCTATGTTGAGGGAAAGAATCAGGTCGTTTAAAGAAGATCATTTCAAGCTTCTTAATGAGCTGTATGGCGATTTTCCAATGTCTGTTTTCCAACGTTTGATGGCGGTTGAGACCTTAGAAACGTTTTGATTCTGATTTATCGGGTAGATTCGAAGCGGTATTCCGTTGTCCGGAGTGTTATTGCGATAAATACGATTTGGAATTGGCATTAAGGTGGAAAACGAATATTTCTATGGGCACTCTTGGTGGTTATCTCAGTGAAGATGGTGGGTTGGATTTGGCGGAAGGAACGATTGTCATTAGACGCTAGCGGTGATGGGTAGGTCGGAAGGAAACGACGTCTCTTATTTCGAATCGTGTGTACGAGATTTAATATGCTATCCATCGAAAACCCTCCATCGAGGACGGATGTTTGACGTTCAAATCGACGCTACTACTGGTTCTATTCTATCGCCTTAAAAATGGATTAGAAACGAAATGAAAATGATGGCTATCTCATGTGCGAATCATTATAAGAATGATTTAATAAACCCTGACTGGATTGCATGTGGGCGGTTTGACATTAAAAACATGTTCAGAGTATACAGTAGCTTCGGAGGCAAACTTAAAATGGTTTTATGGTGAGATGCGAGTGTTTGTTTCCCTGCGGGTTGTGGCGATCGAAACCGGTTTTACTTTCTGGCTCTCGAAAACTGGAAATATCTCTAAATCTCATCCTCATGGGAAACAGTTGGGATCGGTTTTCCAAACAATATTTCTAACGGAGATGGTCGATTGAGACCCTTGGAGACTGGACAATGCTCGTTTCCGTAAGTTTGCTATCTGACAATTGGTTTGTTGGTTTCCGGTTCACTAAGCCGATACACTCTAAAACAATAAGCAAGGCGTGGCTAATCAAATATTTAAAGGGGTTTTGTTTTTGGTGGTAGCTGTGATCTTTATTGAACATTTCGGGGTCAAATATTATTATCGGATTTGGAACCATCCGGATTCGTTGATTATGGCTGCGGCTCTCGCTGAAGCATACCCCAATCGATTCAAAGGTATCGCGGATGCAAAGGGTAAGGATCCTCAGTGGTTGAGTGGAGAGGTGCGGTCTTCCAGTCGTGCTGACGAGAATCTCGTCAGGTTGACCAATGTTCTTCGAGGGCCGTCCAATGAGGTCTTCACTGAAGTGGTGTATTCGTATTCTGGTTCAAGCGACCGGCTATGGAATACGGATGCGTGGGAGGTGGCTTCTCGGTATCAATTCAACATTCAAGTAAAAAGTAATCCTGAGTTCGCTGAGATCTTGTCCATTCTGCAGGACGAGCCGGCTGTTCAACGGTCCAAAAGGCTTTATACCGGGGCGTTGGGCGTCATCTATATTCGGCATGGCGTTGCTCAACGGGTTCGCAGCATCCATGACGTGGTAGACGGACTGAGATGGTTTCAGACAGAGCGCACGTCTGCCGACGCTGTCAGTAGGAAGGTGGATCGTATGATTGCCAAGGACCAGATTGATTTGGACAGGATCAGTATAACTAACATGCTCGGATCCTTGAGGCAGGCATTCTATGAATTGTACGGCTCGGGCGGGATCCCCGAGGCCACGGTTCAACGACTGATGGCGATTAGAACTCGGGCTGCGGATTGAAAAGGATTCCCGGCGTCGGAGCAGTAGGTGGGTGTTGGGTGACCAGCGGTCGGGATGGGATTTTCCGACGGTATCGGGATTGGCATATGAATTGTTGGGGCGGATTCGTTGTCCGGACAATGCTTGGTTCCTTGAGTTTGCTATCTGACAATTGGTTTGTTGGTGTCTGATTCACTAAGCCGATACACTCTAAAACAAAAATCAAAGCATGGCTAAGCGAATCTTCAAAGGGGTTGTGTTTTTGGCGGTAGCTGTAATCCTGATTGAAAAAATTAGAGTGAGATATTATTATCGGATCTGGAATCATCCGGATTCGTTGATTTTGGCTGCGGCTCTTGCGGAAGCATACCCCGAACGATTCAAAGGTATCGCGGATGCAAAGGGTTCGGATCCTGAGTGGTTGAGTGGAGAGTTGCGGTCTTCCAGACGTGCTGACGACAATCTCGTCAGGATGACCAATGTTCTTCGAGGGCCGTCCAATGAGGTCTTCACCGAAGTGGTGTATTCGTATTCTGGTTCAAGCAACCGGCTATGGAATACGGATGCGTGGGAGGTGGCTTCTCGGTATCAGTTCAACATCCAACTGAAGGGTAATCCTGAGTTCGCTGAGATTTTGTCGATTCTGCAGGAAGAACCGGCTGTCCAGCGGTCCCAAAGACTTTATACCGGAGCGCTGTCCGTCATCTTCACTCAGCATGGAGTGACTCAGAGCGTTCGAAGCATCCATCACGTGGTGGATAGACTGAGATGGCTTCAGGAAGGGAGTTCCTCTGCCGACGCTTTCGTTAGGGAGTTGAATCGCATAACTACCAAGAACCAGATTGATTGGCACAGGAGCAGCATAACGAACAGTTTCGGATCTCTGCGTCAGGCATTTTATGAATTGTACGGCTCGGGCGGGATCCCCGAGGCCACGGTTCAACGACTGATGGCCATTGGAACTCGGGCTGCGGATTGAAGGGGATTCTGGCGTCGCAGCAGGCAGTGTGTGTGGGGTGACCACCGACCTGGATGGGAATTGCCGACGGCATCGGGGTGGGCGGCGGAGAAATCAAGGCGGATTCGTTGTCCGGCAGTGCTCGGCAATTCAGGGGCTCCGGTGTTTTGGTGGTGGGATGGGACCCCGTGCGTTCGCGGGTTCGAGCTTTTTGGCTGCGGGTCGGCTTGATCAGCCCCTCC
>JBEGWF010000071.1:0-3345 GCA_041177965.1 Verrucomicrobiota bacterium
TCCAGCAGCCATCCGGTCGGAGGCGTGCCACTCCACACTTCCAGACCGGCTCGGGACTCCTCCCGGTTCGGCCCCAGCGGGAGCGTTTCGAAATTCTCGGCAAACAGTCGGTTCGAGACCGCCTGCGCCTGCAGGGAGCCCTGCATCGCCGAGGCGACCAGGGATGCGGCGATCGCCGACAGCAGGTGCCGTCGACCGCCCGAGGGATGGATGGGGGATTTGTTCATGGTCAAACGAATGGTGTCGCCACAGGAGTCGATCCCGAGCGACCGTGTTGTTTAACCCGCAATGATCCGATACGGGCAACCCATAAGGCAGTGGTTTGCCGAATTGTCACCGCTCCGGAAACAAGGCTCCTCGCCGGTAACATGATCGTGACGGGGCACGACCCCTTTCGACCCAATCCAAATCGTCGCGTGACCCGGCAAACCGGGTGGGTTTCAGTGCCTCCATGTCCATGGCACGATGCGCGGTGTTCGCAGGGGTGGGATCCCCGTTCGTCCTCCAGTCGAGGCCGATTCCGATACCCGGCCGGGGCGAAGTCCTCGTGTCCATATCGATGGCGACCCTCTGCGGATCGGATCTGCACAGCCATCAAGGCAGACGTTCGGCTCCTGTTCCCGCCATCCTGGGCCACGAAGCGGTCGGACGGGTGGTGGCGGTGGGCGAGGGGCGCGATCGGGCTTGGGTCGGTCGACGGGTATCCTGGACGCTCACCGATTCCTGCGGGCGTTGCCGGGCCTGCACCTGCTGGGGAATCCCCCAGAAATGCGAGCGGCTTTTCAAATATGGGCATGCGGGTCTTTCCGATGGATCGGGCTTGAACGGCTGCTACGCCTCCCACCTCCTGCTGCGGGAGGGCACACACGTGGTAGGCATCCCGGATCCCTTGCCCGATAGCCTGGTGGCTCCCGCCAACTGCGCTTTGGCCACCATGATCGCGGTCGTCGAATCCCTACCGGTCGCCGGCGATCGGATCGTCGTTCAGGGTGCCGGACTCCTGGGTCTGTATGGCTGTGCGCTGCTGAAGGAGTGCGGCTGGAAAGAAGTGGTGGTGGTGGACCGTCAACCCATCCGCCTCTTGTCGGTGCCCCATTTCGGAGGCACACCGATGCTGAGCACCGATGACGGACCCTTGGAGGCCGGGAGTGTGGATGCCGTGATCGAGGTCTCGGGCAGCGCGGCGGCGGTTGCCGACGGCGTCCGTTGGCTCAGGCCCGGTGGCCATTATGCCATCGCCGGACTGGTCCACCCGGACTCGGCAATGCACCTCACCGGAGAAATCCTGATCCGCAAGTGCCTGACCCTGCGCGGCACCCACAATTACGCACCGCGACACCTCGATGCGGCGATCGACTTCCTGTCCCGACATCGGGGCGATCGCCCCTGGGAGACACTGGTTTCTCCCCCGTTGCCCCTCAGCCGTCTGGACGAGGCATTCCACTTGGCCGCATCGGGCCGCTGGCCCCGGGTTGCCGTCGTTCCGGATCCTGAACCGACCACCTTTGCCTGATCGTCACTTGGACTGCGGATGCAGAGCTGAAACATCGGAGGGATGAACCCATCACCCAGTCCGAGGCCGGATGCCGGCGCCGTATCGGCCAACTTCGGATGGACGCGGCACGTGACCAGAAATCCCACGGCCATGGCGGTGTGGTGCACCGTCTCGGCCTTCGGAACCTACGCCTGCATGTATGGCTTTCGGAAGCCCTTCACCGCGGGCGTCTTTGTCGAAGATCCGTTTTCACCCGGATTCAAGGCGACCCTGGTCGGGGCCCAAGTGCTGGGCTACACGGTCTCGAAACTGATCGGCATACGGGTCATCGCCGAGATGCCACCGCGACGGCGGATCGCCACCCTATTCGGCCTCATCGCCGTGGCGGAGACGGCCTGGGTGTTGTTCGGCGGATTGCCGCCGTCGTTCGCCGCGGTCTGCTTGTTCCTCAACGGCTTGTCCCTGGGGATGGTCTTCGGTCTGGTGCTGGGATTCCTCGAAGGGCGCCGCCTTTCGGAAGCCTTCATCACGGGATTGTGCTGCAGTTTCATCCTGGCCGACGGCATCTCCAAGACCGTGGGTCTCCGCATGCTCGAGGCCGGGATTCCGGAACGGTGGATGCCCGCCGCGGCGGGCGCCGTGTTCGCGCTGCCGCTGTGGGGCTTCGCCTCGATGCTGGGTCAAATCCCTCCTCCGGCTCAAACGGATGTGATCGCGCGCACGGAGAGACTGCCCATGGACCGGAAGGACCGATGGGGGTTTCTGCGGCGTCACGGGGGCATCGTGTTGCCCATCATCGCGGCCTACACGCTGGTCACCCTGTTGCGCAGCGTCCGCGCGGATTTTTCTCGGGAACTCTGGCTGGCTCTGGGTGCACCGGGTGCCGCCTCGGTGTTCACCCGGTCGGAAGCCTGGGTGACTCTGGCCATGATCCTTCCTCTCGGATTGATCGTCCGCATCGCCGATCATCGGAAGGCCTTCTACGGAGGATTGGGCATCTCCTGTCTGGGTCTGGCCGTGGTGGTCGCCTCCAGCCTCGCATGGAAGTGGCATCGGATCGATGCCTTCGGATTCATGGTGGCCATCGGCATCGGTCTGTACCTGCCCTACATCGCGGTGCACGCCACGGTCTTCGAACGACTCATCGCGCTCAGCCGCGAACGGGCCAATCTGGGATTCCTCATGTATCTGGCCGACACGGCCGGATACGTCGGTGTCTGCGCGGTGATGGCCATGAAAGGGCGAAACATGGGAACGACCGACATCCTGCCCCTGTTCCTCAATGGAGCCATCCTGATCGCCATTCTCGGGATCGGTTGTCTGGTCGCCGCCGCATGGGCACTGTGGCGTTCGATGGACGCGCGCTGATACGCAGACCCGAAACGACGACAGACAGACAGGTGAGTCGCAGGAAAAAAGGGGCGGACCCCATGGAGGGATCCGCCCCGTTGTTCAGGAGTCGATGAAACTCGACCTGGAGTGATTATTCGACGATCACCCGGATGAATCCTGCGGTGCCACCAAAGGGCACTTCCACGGTGACATCGGCTCCGGTGCCGGTGACCGGCGATTGGATCGGAGTCCAAGTGGCCTGATCCAAGGCCGAGCGGCTCTGGATCGTGTAGGTGCGGGCCATCTCGGTCGTGAAGGTGACCTTCAGACCATTCGCCGAGGACGACACCGCCAGCACGGGTGCCTTGGGTTGAGGCAAGGCCAGCGGGCCGGTCGGCCTGATGCTGGTGGCCTTGAAGAAGCCGTCGGCATCGATGGCCGTCCAGTCCTGGGCCCAGTTCTCGGCACCGAAGGCTCCGGTGAAGTCCACCTTCGCCAGACCCGGCGTCTCGGTCTGC
>JBEGWF010000072.1:0-3499 GCA_041177965.1 Verrucomicrobiota bacterium
ATCACCACCCCCCGCTCCTCGGCGTTCCGCGTCGCCGGCCGGAAGGTCTCCAGCGTCCAGGACCGGGCCTGTTCCGGGCTCACCCCGGGAAGGATGTCGCGGCGCTTGGGCGAGCCGAAGATCATCCGCGTGCCGCCGAGGTCGGCGCAGAAGTCCACCGCATGCTGCAGGTAGTCGGCGGCCCGTTGGCGCGAGGCCGGGTCGGGATGGTTCACATGCATGCCCTCGGTGAAGGCCAGCACCCAGTGGATGCCGGTGACGGCGATCCCGGCGTCCTCGGCCCGATGGCGGATCTCGCGGCGTCGTTCGCCGGAGATGTCGGTGATCAAGGGCGCCAGCGTGAATGGCGCGATTTCAACCCCCTCGTATCCGGCCTTCGCGATGTACGGAAAGGCCTTCTCCAGCGGCCAGTCCTTGAAGATCTCGTTGCAGATCGCCCAGTGCATCCCGCCACCATCGGCCGTGCCGGCCGGGTCATCAATCCAATTGAGGGCAAGCGGGACCTCACGTCCCGCAGAAGGTGCGGCAACGGGGGGTGCCCCGGGGGCGGGGGATTCCGGAGCGCATCCGGTGCTGTCATGCTCCCTCGGCGTTGATTTCCCAATGAAGACGATCCGGACTGCGAATCGGGGGCGGGTCGGGACGGTCCGCAGCAACCAGAGAGTGCCGTCCGAATCCTTTGGCCTCGTTCACCGGTGTTGACCGATTCGACCGGCGCGGCGGGTGCGGGCGAAGCCGCGTTGGCGTTCCCGGGTCGCAGGCTTCGAGTAGGTCTCGGAGAAGAGCCAGCGCATCCCCGCCTCCAGTTCGGCGACACTCATGAGCTTGGGGCGGTACGTGACGTCGAAGAGGGTGCAGCGGTCCCAGTAGGTGTCGGCGAGCAGGCGGTCCTCGCGCCTCAGACGGGCCTGCAGCGGGGTGCCCGGGAAGGGGGTCTGCACGGTGAACTGCACCTCGGCCAGTCCGGATTCGCGGACGCAGTCCCGCAGCACCGGAAAGATGTCGGGCGTGTGGTTGTCGAGACCTAGGATGAAACAACCGTTCACGCTGACCCCGCGTGATTGGAGCGTATCGACCACCTGGCGCAGTCGCGGGGCCTGACGTCGTTTCCAATCGGTCGGGTCGAGACCGCCGAGGTCGTCCGCCCGCGGACTCTCGAAGCCGATGAGCACCTGCCGACAGCCCGATGCGGCCAGCAGGTCGCACAACTCCGGGTCGTCGGCCACCGAGGCGTCGGTCTCGGTGAACCAGTGCAGGCCTTCCCCGGCCAGCGCGCGCAGGAAATCGCGGCTCCAGGCGCGGTGGATGAAACTGTTGTCATCGGCCAGTTCGAAGAACGGCTCCCGGAACCAACGCCGGGCCGACCGGATCTCCGTCATCACGAGGTCCACGGGTTTCTGCTGGAAACGGTCGGTGATGCGCAGGCTGGCGCCACAGAACTCGCAGGCCCGCGGGCATCCGCGGGAGGTCTGCACGGTTACCCGATTGTAGGGTCGGCCCGCCAACAGGTCGAAGCGGGGCGCTGCATACCACGGCGGTTTGAAGACGCGATCGAAGGCCCCCTGGTACTTCGGCTTCAAGCATCGAGCCTCGGCATCGGCGATGACTCGGGGCCAGGCCCCTTCGGCCCCGCCGATGACCACCGCGTCGGCATGTTCCAGTGCCTCATCCGGCAGGGCCGACACATGCAGGCCGCCCATCACCACCGGGATTCCCCGGGCCCGGTAGCGGTCGGCGATGGCATAGGCCTCCCCGATCTGGGCCGACAGCGAGGATATGCCGACCAGGTCGAAGTCGGGCAGTCGGGTGGTTTCGCCGAGTTCGGCCACCTCGAGGTAGGTGACCTCGTGGCCGGGCGGAGTCAGACCTGCTACGGTCAGCAATCCCAGGCTGGGCAGCGAGGCGATCACCTGACCGCGTCGGACGAAGCCCGGGAGGGTCACGCCCAGCGCGGCGAGTTCCGGAGTCCGCACGCGCACCCCGCTGAGCGCGATGAGGCCGATCCTCATGGAATCCCTGTTGGCTGGGTGTTCGTCGGAACCGTCGACGGATGGATCCCCAAGGTCGCCAAACGCTTCAGGAGGGTTCTCAGTTCAGCCTCGTCTGAATCGTAGGTCTTTCGGCCGTGCGCGGGCTTGGTCAGTGCGATTGCCTCTTCAGGCGGCAGCATTTCCGAGATCGATTTTGCCCAACCGGCCAGCAGCTCCTGATGGCCGGCGATCCAGCTCCGCCCGTCGGGAATCTTGACGAGGCCGTCGAGCAACAAATTCCACCCCTTGGCATCGGGGCGTCTCAAATCGGGTTCCGGGTCGTGAGAGAGCATCTCACGGAATCGCTGCATCAAGTGGGCTTGAACCCAGGCGGGATCGTCGGCTTGCAGGGCCCCGAAGAGGGGCGGCAGTTCCGAGTATACCGACCTCTCGAAAGCCTTGGGAGGTAGCGGGCGACTCGGGGCGAAGTCGGAAGGGGAATGGGCGGCGAGATAATCGAGCACGGCACGTCGGTTTGTTTTGGCAGCGAGGTCCTCCACGATCGCATTCCGGCGCACCTGGATCTGGGCTGGGATGCTGATGGACAACCAGAAGGCCGCTGCCAGGCCCAGGAAGGCCCAGGGCACCCGGACGGGCGACGTAGGGGGAAACGGACGGAGGGAGTGGTTGGACCGTTGGGCCAGGGATGCCCCGATCAAACAGAAAGCGGGAAATCCCCAGAAGGCGGCAGTGGAGATGGTATTCAGGGCTTGAACCAACAACTCTTCTTCTGGCGAGTTTCTCATCCCACCCATCATCGAACCGATGTGCTGGAGGGCTCCCAACACCGCGATCACCAGGACCTCAAAGGAGGCCGGCACCAGTACCCAGACAAGGCTCGTCAGGAACTTCGCTCCTTGGACGACTTGGATGACCCGAGCCATCAGCAGCACCCGCCAAAGGGCCACGACACCCAGCAGGGCGAGGTTGGCCCAGGTTGCCGGAAGCGGGTCGAGGAACCGCTCCACCGGCAACGCATAGAGCCAGGCGATGGGTGCCGTCAGCCAGAACAGCCCCATGAACGAGACCAGTTGCCGGCGGAAGGGTTGTTTGGGCGTTTCGGGGTCGCGTCGCCAGCGGAGGAAGAGTCCGTGGAGGGTGGCGAAGAGGAACACGCCCGAAACCATGGAGAAGATCAACGGACCGAAGATCCACAGGAAGGGCTGCTCACCGATCCAAGTCTGGTCGTAGTTCCGGGGAAACGCCGTGAGCAGCACCAGCAACGGACCCAATGGCCAACAATTCCTTCCAGCCGCCACCGCGCGGATCGCAGCTTCGGATCCAAGGAGGTAGTTGATCAAAAGCCTCGGGGTCACGGCCGGACCCTTCGGCAATCGTTCCTGGATCTCAATCGCAAACGCCTTCAAGCGCGGGCGGAATCGGTCAGGTCAGGCCGCTTTCAGGCCATGAGCCGTTTCGGCGAGACCGGTTGCTCCCGATCACGTTCCGCAGAAGGTGCGGCAGCGGGG
>JBEGWF010000073.1:0-2801 GCA_041177965.1 Verrucomicrobiota bacterium
ACGAACAACAGCCCCAGTTTGAGTCCGCGAAGTCCGAGGTCCAGCGCAAGACGCTCGACCAGCGGGAGCAGATGAACGAGCTGATGCGCCTGCGGCACTCCTGCGCGCACATCCTGGCCACCGCGGTCCTGCGTCTCTGGCCCGACGCGCTGCTGGACATCGGCCCGCCGACCGAGGAGGGATTCTACTACGATTTCGACCTGAAACACCGCTTCACCCCCGACGACTTCCCGAAGATCGAGGAGGAGATGCGCAAGATCACCAAGGAGAACCAGGTCTTCGAGAAGTCGATCAAGACCCGCGAGGAGGCGCTGGCCTACTTCCAGGGCAAGGGACAGACCTTCAAGATCCAGCGCCTGGGCGACATTCCCGAGGGCGAGCCCATCAGCTTCTTCCAAAACGGCGAATTCGTGGATCTGTGCGCCGGCCCCCACGTGATGCGGACCGGCAACGTGAAGCCCGGCGGCATCAAGCTGCTCAAGGTGGCCAGCGCCTATTTCCGGGGCAACGAGAAGAACCCCCAGCTCCAGCGCCTGTACGGAACGGCCTTCAAGAACAAGGAGGAGTTGGACACCTGGCTCAAGATGCAGGAGGAGGCCCGCAAGCGCGATCATCGCAGGATCGGCGCCGAGATGGGGCTCTTCGCCATGGATGCCGAGTACGTGGGCCCCGGCCTGCCGCTGTGGCTCCCCAAGGGGACGGTGCTGGTCGAGGAGTTGGAGCGCCTGGCCAAGGAGACCGAATTCCAGGCCGGCTATGTGCGGGTGAAGACGCCCCACCTGGCCAAGGAGAAGATGTACAAGACCTCAGGCCACCTGCCGTACTACGCCGAGTCGATGTTCCCCCCGATGGAGATGCTCGAGGAGGACGAGCGCCAGAAACGCGACGCCCTCATGGAGCGCCGCGCCGACCTGATCCAACTGGCCGAAGGCATGGGCAAAGCGATCGCCCCGAACCCCAGCGGCTACACCGAGGAGCAGGTGCGCCACGACATCCAGAAACTGGAGACCGAGATCACCCTGTTGGGCGGCCGGTACTACCTGAAGGCGATGAACTGCCCGCACCACCACCGCATCTTCGCGGCGGAACCGCGCAGCTACCGCGACCTGCCCCTGCGCTTGGCCGAGTACGGCACCTGCTACCGGTACGAGCAATCCGGCGAGCTCTTCGGACTCATGCGCGTGCGCAGCATGAACATGAACGACGCCCACCTGTACTGCACGGCCGAGCAGTTCGCCGAGGAGTTCCGGGCGGTCAACGACATGTACCTGAAGTACTTCAAGATCTTCGGGCTCGACCGCTACCAGATGCGCTTCAGCACCCATGATCCGTCACGCCTGGGGCAGAAGTTCGTCAACGAGCCCGAACTCTGGAAGAAGACCGAGGACATGGTCCGGCGGGTGCTCATCGAGTCGGGCATCAACTACGTGGAGGTGCCCAACGAGGCGGCGTTCTACGGGCCCAAGATCGACGTGCAGGTCTGGAGCGCCATCGGCCGCGAGTTCACCATCGCCACCAACCAGGTGGATTTCGCCGTGCCCGCCCGCTTCGGTCTGACCTACCGCGACCGCGACAACACCGAGAAGACCCCGCTCTGCATCCATCGCGCCCCGCTGGGCACCCACGAGCGCTTCATCGGCTTCCTCATCGAGCATTACGCCGGCAACTTCCCGCTGTGGCTGGCGCCGGAGCAGGTCCGGGTGTTGACCCTCAACGATGAGCCGCCCCTGGTGGAATACGCCAAGTCGATCACCGCCGAACTCCGCGCCCAGTTCGTGCGCGTGGAGGGCGACTGGAGCGCCAACCCGGTGAAGGCCAAGATCGCCGATGCCGAGACGGCCAAGGTGCATACCATGCTGGTGGTGGGCCAGCGCGACCTCGAGGCCGGGGCCATCAGCGTGCGGTTGCACGGCAAGGGCAATGTGGGTGCCAAACCGCGCGCCGAGGTGATCGCCGACCTGCTGGCCTCCATCCGCGAACGGCGTCCTTGAGCACCGTACATCCCTCCGGGAAGCCCCGCGCGACGGTTGCGACCCGGAGGGGGCCAATTTGCCGGGAGCGTTCCTTGACCCCGCTCGGCCGCGCCCCATTCTCCCGCCCCCATGTTTGATCTGGGATCGCTCAACCCGCAGCAGCGGGCCGCCGTGGTCACCCACTCCGGCCCGGTCCTGATCCTCGCCGGTGCCGGCACCGGCAAGACCCGCACCCTCACCTGCCGGATCGCCCACATGATCGGGAAGGGCATCGCGCCGGGGCACATCCTGTCGGTGACCTTCACGAACAAGGCGGCCAAGGAGATGCTCGAACGGGTCAACGAGATGATCCCCAAGGTGCCGAAGTCGCGCAGGGAACCCGGCGCACCGGAAGACCCGTTCCTCGAGCGCCCCACCCTGTGCACGTTCCACTCGCTCTGCGTCCGCATCCTCCGGCAGCACATCGAGAAGCTGGGCTACAAGAAGAACTTCGTCATCTACGACACCGGCGACCAACTCGCCGCCATGAAGAAGATCCTGAGTCAGATCTCGGCGAAGGGTGAGAAGACCGACCCCGGGGCCGTGCTGTCCATGCTCAGCAAGTTCAAGAACGGTGGCAGCCGGGGCGGCTTCGAGGACCCCTCGGTCCGTGCGCTGGCCGAACACGTGGCCCGGCGCTACGAGAGCGCCCTGCATGCCTGCAATGCGGTCGACTTCGACGACCTCATCCTCCTCACCCTGCGTCTGTTCCGGGAACATCCCGACGCCCTGGAGGCCTGCCGTCGTAAGTACCGCTACGTCATGGTCGACGAGTACCAGGACACCAAC
>JBEGWF010000074.1:0-26171 GCA_041177965.1 Verrucomicrobiota bacterium
GGAGCCCCCATACCAGCGGAGCAGGATCGGCCCGAAGCCCGCTCTGGAAGCGATCAACCCATCCCCTCGCGCACAGCGCGAAAGCTCCTCCTTCCCCGAGCTTCCCTGCGGGCGGAGGACCGGTCCTGCGGAGCCCTTTCATTATGGAAATCTTGGCCTTGAACCTGCTAACCACATACAGGTTTTCTCCCCTAGCCTCGTCTCCATGAAAACGCCCCTGATCGCATGGTTGCTCTGGATGTCCCTCGGGCTCATCCCCACCGCGGGCCAGACGCCCGACATCCTCTCCCTGGGCTGGACCAATGGGCGCCCCTCGCTGGAGTTCCGGCTCCTGCCTTCCATCTCCGAGTACCGGGTACGCACCAGCACCCCGCTGGGAGCCCCCGGACAACCCGTCATCGGAGGCCAGACCGGCAACCGTTGGACCGCCGAGTCGGCCGCGGCGGGCGACTCCGGCTTCTACCGGATCGAAGCCCTGCCTCTTCCCCATGAAACCGTGCGGGCCAGCACCCTGCTCAACCGCATCGCCTACGGTCCCACGCCGGACGAACTCGACCGCCTCGCGGCCCTCGGCACCGACGCCTACATCGAGGAACAACTCGCACCGGAGAAGATCGTCGAGAATCTCGACGAAGCGGCCGACACCGGCCCGGTCTGGCGCAGGATCTCCGTCACGGGAACCGGCTCCTCCTCGAAGCTCTACGTCTACCTCGGCGGAGCCGGAGACGCCTACCTCGACGATTTCCGCCTCGTGGCCGGAACCACCGACAACGGCACCGCCCCCAACCTGCTCGCCAACGGCGACTTCGAGCAACCCCTGGCGGCCGCCAATTGGACGACGACCACCAACACGGCGAACTCGGCCCGGACGACGGACTTCGTCCACGGTGGCAACGCCTCCTTCCATCTGGTTCAGACCGCGGCGGGCAGCACCGGCACCGACTCCCTCGTCCAGACCACCACGACGGCCTTGGGCGCCTCGACGACCTACACCCTGAGTTTCTGGTACCTGGCCCGACCTTCGAATCTCCAACTGACCGTGCGCCTCAGCGGCAGCGGCATCGCGACCACCGTCCCATTGCAGGGGGATGCCGAATCGCCCATCCCCTACCATTCCCGACTCCAGAATGGCACCGCCACCATCGGCGACCTGCGCGCATGGCATGTGCTCCATGCCGTCCAATCCCGACGCCAGCTGGCCCAGGTGTTCCAGCAGTTCCTGGAGAACCACTTCGTCACCGAATACTCCAAGGGGTTGACCTACTTCGATGAACGGGCGGGATTGCCCAACGCCTGGTCCGGGCCCGAATCGACCCGACAGGAGTTCAAGGAGAACCTACGCTGGCGGCAGGCGTTCCTGAACCCGCGGTGCGCCTTCCACGATCTCCTCAAGATCAGCGCCGAAAGCCCGGCGATGATCATCTACCTCGACACCGTCCTTTCCCGCGGCGACTACAACACCACCACCAAGACCAACCGCATCGCCAACGAGAACTACGCCCGCGAACTGTGCGAACTCTTCGCCTTCGGCGTCGACAACGGCTACGACCAGGGCGACATCGAACAGATCTCGCGCGCGTGGACCGGATGGACCGTCGAACTCCTCGCCACCAATCAGGCCGCCAATCCCTTCGCGTCCCGGACCACGGTGATGATCAACCCCGGGCTCACCAACGCCACCGAGCGCAACAGCGTGACCAACCTCGCCGGCCTCTGGTCCTTCCGCTACCGCACCGATCGCCATGATCCGAGGGTGAAGTGGGCATTCTACGAGCGGGATGCCGCCGGGAACATCCTGACCAACTCGCCCAAGACCGTGCCCGCCCGCTTCGGCTCTCCCTGGGCCGGTCGCCCCTATGGACTGAAACTCGACAACGGCACCACCACCAACGGCATCCAGGACGGGTACCAGATCCTCCGTCACATGGCCGACCAACCCTTCACCCAGGAGTACATTTCCGTGAAGCTCTGCCGACTGCTGGTCCACGACGAGTTCCACCACGGCTACGACTTCACCGACGCGGAAACCTCGCCCGAGGAGTCGCTGGTGCACGCCTGCATGATGGCCTGGGAGAACCCTCCGAACGGGGGACCCAAAGGACAGATTCGCGACGTGCTGCGCGTGATCCTCAAGAGCGACCTGTTCCGCCATCCGAACACGGCGTCGGCCAAGGTGAAGACTCCCCTCGAGTTCGCGGTCTCGACCCTCCGGGCGTTCCGCGCAACCAAGTCCGACGGGTCGTTCACGGCGTCGGCCGACGCCCCGAATCTGGTGGCCTCCGGCGGACTGCTGGACCGGGCGGGCCGCATGAGGCTCTTCGACCGGGCCGATCCCGACGGGTACGCCGAGGATGCCGGTGGTTGGATCAGCGCCGGCACTCTCAGCGAGCGACTGCGATACGTGCAATCGCTGGCCTTGGCGGGCGCCGGCCTGGCCACCGGCACCGGTGTCCGCAGCAATCCCGATGCCCTGGGCTCGAGCCGGATCGATGCCTCGGCCCTCATCGCACTCCGCCTCCCGAACGGGGCCCATCGCTCCGCCGAGGCCGTCACCGACTGCCTGCTCGGCCTGCTCTTCCCCTCCGAGGGCAAGGCCAACCTCGGCGAGTACCGGATGCTGGGCATCCGGTTCCTCAACACCGCGGACAACGGCACCACCGCCTCCGATTTCTCCGCCCTCACCCCCGGAACCAAGGATTACGACGGCCGTGTGCGTGGTCTGGCCGCGCTGCTGCTGAGCTCCCCTCGATTCCAGGAACAATGACGCTCCGCCGGTCGATCCGCACGCCATCGAGCCTCTTCCCCGAACCTCTCCCCGCGCCATGAACGCCCCCCAGATCCTCACCCGCCGGAACTTCCTCAGCACCGCCACCGGGCTGGCGGCCACGGCCGCTCTGAGCTCGTTGACCGACGTGCCCCTGTTCGTCCAGAAGGCCCTCGCGGAAGGCGGTCTCGGCCAACCCGGGGCCAACGGCCGCGTGAAGAAGCTGCTCTTCATCTTCCTGCGCGGGGCCAACGACGGGCTCAACAGCGTGATCCCCCACGGCGACGACGCCTACGGCCCGAAGATTCGCGACAACATCGCCATCCCGGTCGATCCCGCCCAGAGCTGGAACGTCCAGGGCAAGGCGCTGTTCCCGGAGGCGGGCACCACCGGTGCGACCTTCGCCTACCCCCACTCGCTGCCGCTCGGCAACGGGTTCGCCGGCCTGCACCCGGCCCTGAAGTTCCTGGTGCCCATCTACAACGCCGGCGAATTGGCCCTGATCCACCGGGTCGCCTACCCGCAGCAATCCCGCTCGCATTTCGACTCGCAGGCCTACTGGGAGACCGGGGCTCCGCGGGCGGGCATGGTGAAGGACGGCATGCTCTACCGCGCGATGGTCGAGTCGGGGCGTCCGGGCAGGAATTCGCTGACGGGCGTCTCGTTCCAGAACTCGCTGCCGCTGCTCCTGCGCGGATCCCGAGCGGCGATGACCAATCTGTCGGACCCGACCCGCTACGACCTGCTCGGGGTGCCCAACACCGCCGACGGGAACCTCAAGGGAGCCCAAGCGCTCGAGGCCGCCACCGGGGCCGCCTTCCCGGGCAAGGCCAGCCGGGACCTCCTGCGACAGCAGTACGAGAACATGCGTCGCACGCTGGAGATCTTCGCGGGCATCGATTTCAGCGAGACCGGCAACACCTTCATGGATGGCGAGAACACGGACGGCAACAAGCCGTATCACCTGTTCCCTACAACCAACGCGAAGAACGGGGCCGGCCCCTCGGGGACCACCAATCCCGGATACGTGGTGCCGACCTCCGCCTACGGCTACTTCAACCAGCTCAAGTCGGCCGCGCTGGTCCTCAACAAGACCGATGCCCTGGTGGCCGGCACGCAGATCGACGGCTGGGACACCCACAGCAACCAAGGAGGCGTCACCGGGGCCCATGCCAATCTGCTCCAGCGGGTCGGCTGGTCCCTCTACGCCCTGCGCCAGTATTTCCGCCGCTACTCCGACCAGTGCCGATGGGACGACCTCGTCATCGTGACCTTGTCGGAGTTCGGTCGCACCACGATCGAGAATTCCGATAACGGCACCGACCATGCCGAGGCCAGCGTGATGTTCGTGGCCGGCGGGGGCATCAAGGGGTTGCGCACCGACGCCACCGGCAAGGTCACCCACAGCGGCGTTTTCAACTGCGGGCCCTCCGATCCCGTGCCTTGGCAGACGGGAATGAACGGCTCGATGTTCCAGAGCACCGGCCGCTACCTGCAGCGGGCGACCGATTTCCGCTCGGTGATGGGCAAGGTCATCCGCGACCATCTCGGGGCCACCCAGGATCAGTTGAACCGCATCATCCCCGGCTACGCCGACCCGAGTCAGAGCCTCAAGGCCGGCGGTATCCAGGCTCAGGACAAGGTCCGCGTCACCGGCGAACCCGACCTGATCTGAACCCGAGGCCCGGGATCGACGGTGATCAGAACAAACCCGGTGCAAGAAAAGGCCTCGGCCGGCTTGAAATCGTCGGTCCGTCGGCCGAAAACAGCGGCGTGACTTCGATCAAGTTCGGCACCTCCGGCTGGCGCGGGCTCATCGCTCGGGACTTCACCTTCGAGAACGTGCGGTTCGCCGCACAAGGCATCGCCGACTACCTGCTCGAGGAACTCCAAGCCGCCGGAGACTCGGCGGGTTCACAGAAGCTGGAGGTCGTCATCGGTCACGACACCCGCTTCCTGGGCCGTGAATTCTCGCTGGCCGTGGCCGAGGTGCTGGCCGCCAACGGGCTGGTTCCCCTGCTCTGCCAGCGCGACGCGCCGACGCCGGTCATCGCCCACACCATCCGGGTGCGCAAGGCCCTGGGCGGCATCAACATGACGGCCAGCCACAATCCGGCAGAATACCAGGGGCTGAAGTTCAGCGTGTCCAACGGAGCGGCCGCGCCGCCCGAGGTCACCCGCCGCATCGAGGCCCACATCCGTCACCGTCAGGAATCGGGATGGACCTTCAAGGCCGGCCTCGTGGGTTCGTTCCGTTGCAAGGAGATCGATCCGGCTCCGGCCTACCTCAAGCAGATCCGCAAGCAGATCGACTTCGCCGCGATCAAGAAGGCCAAGCTCAAGATCGCCGTCGAGTTGATGTACGGCACCGGTCGCGGCTACCTCGACATGCTCCTCGAAGAGGACGGCGGGGCCAAGGTGCTCCGGTTCCACGACACCCTGAACCCGAGCTTTGGCGGGCATCATCCGGAGCCCAATGCCGAGGGCATGGCGCCGGCCCGCGAGGCGATCCTGGGCGGCAAGGCGACGCTGGGCCTCGGCCTCGATGGCGACGCCGACCGCTTCGGCATCGTCGACCGTGACGGCACCTGGCTCACCCCCAACCAGATCCTGGCCCTGGCGCTGTATCACCTGAAGAAGAACCGCGGTTGGACCGGCGCGGTGGTGCGCACGGTTCCCACCAGCCATCAGGTCGACGCCGTCGCCGAGATGCTGGGCGTGACGGTCCACGAGACCCCGGTGGGCTTCAAATACATCGGAGCCCTGATGGAATCGGAACCCATCATCGTGGGCGGCGAGGAGTCCGGAGGATTGAGCGTGAAGGGGCACGTCCCGGAGAAGGATGGCATCCTGGCCTGCCTGCTCATGGCCGAACTGGTGGCCACCGAGAGGAAGCCGCTGATGAAGATCCTCGCCGATCTCGAGAAGAAGACCGGCGAGTTCCACACCACCCGCATCAACGTGGCCATCCCGCCCGACAAGAAGGAGGCGCTGCTGAAGCGCTTGGCCGCGGGGCTGGACCGCGTCGGCACGGCCAAGGTGGAGCAGTTCATCACCACCGACGGTTTCAAGTTCCTGCTGCCGAACCGCGAGTGGGTGGCCTTCCGGGCCAGCGGCACCGAGCCCCTGATCCGCTGCTACATCGAGGCCAAATCGGCCGCCCAGCTCAAGAAGCTAGAGAAGGCCTGCCGCGCGCTGCTGCTGGCTTGAGAGTGCATCGAGGCTGGCTCCGGTGACAGGCCCGGCGCCAAAAACCCGGGCCTGACAGGTCAGGCCAACACGGCGCGGACCACCTCGCCGTGGACGTCGGTCAACCGGCGCTCCAGACCGTTGTGGTAGTAGGTGAGGCGCTCATGGTCGAGCCCGAGCAGGTGCAGGATCGTGGCGTGGAAGTCGTGCACGGTGACCACGTTGTCGATGGACTTGTAGCCGAACTCGTCGGTGGCCCCGTGGCTGAAGCCCCGCTTCACGCCCGCGCCGGCCATCCAGCAGGTGAACCCGGCCGGGTTGTGGTCTCGCCCCTGGGAACCCTTTTGGAATGTCGGCATGCGACCGAACTCCGTGCACCAGACCACCAGCGTGTCGTCGAGCAGGCCCCGCTGACGCAGGTCGATGAGCAGGCCCGCCGTGGGCTTGTCGAGCACCGGGCCATGCAGGGCGTATTGGTTGGCGATGTCCTTGTGGCCATCCCAGTTGCTCACGCCCTCGCCGCCGGTCTGATACGCGCCATTGAAGAGCTGGACGAAGCGCACCCCCTTCTCGATCAGACGTCGGGCCAGGATGCAGTTGCGCGCATAGGCCGCGCGGATGTCCTTGATCTTCGTGCCCCCCTCGTCGGCACCGTAGAGTTTCAGGATGTGCTCGGGCTCGCTGGACAGGTCGGCCACCTCCGGGACGGTGAGCTGCATGCGGGCGGCCAGTTCGTAGCTGGCGATCCGTGCCGCCAGTTCGGTGTCGCCGGGGAATCGCTCGGCATGCCGCTCGTTCAGACGCTGGAGAAAAGAGCGGGTGGCGCGGTCGCTCGACGCGTCCACCCCGCCGGGTCGGGCCAGGTTGCGGATCGGATTCGTGGCGTTGAACTCCGTGCCCTGGAACGCCGCGGGCAGGAACCCGGGAGCCCAGTTGTTCACGCTGTTCTGGGGCTTGCCCCGCGGGTCGGGAATGGCCACATAGGCCGGCAGGCTCTGGTCGTCGCTGCCCAGCGCGTAGGTCATCCACGCCCCCACGCTGGGGAATCCATCGAGCGTGTAGCCCGTGGACATGTAGTTCTCGCCGGGCCCATGCGTGTTGGTCTTGCCCTGCATCGAGTGGATGAAGCACATCTCGTCGGCCAGCGCCCCGAGGTGGGGCAGCAGGTCGGAGATCATCTTGCCGCTCTGGCCCCGCGGCCGGAACTCCCACGGGCTCTTGTTCAACGCCCCCTGCTCTCCCTGGAAGGTGATGAGCTTCTCGGTGCCGGGCATCGGCTGGCCGTGCCGGCGGATCAACTCCGGCTTGTAGTCGAAGGTGTCGAGCTGGCTGCAGGCGCCGCTGCAGAAGATCACCAGCACATTCTTGGCTCGCGGTTGGAAATGCGGTTGCCGTGGCCCGTAGGGACGCCCCGGTGCGATCGCAGGCCGGAAGGGTTCCTTGCGGGCGGCGTTCTCGGCGAGCAGGCCCTGACGTCCCAGCAGGTGGGTCAACGCGATGGAACCGAGGCCCAGGCCCGTGTCGCCCAGGAAACGCCGACGGTTGAGCAGCGGACTGTGGAAGCCGGGGAGTTGGGGCGCGCTCATGGGATGAAGAGGAACTCGTTGGCGTTGAGGACCCCGCGACAGAACGCCGGCAACCCTTCCGACCGGACGAAGGCCACCGCCTCATCGACCTCGGCGCGTTGCGGAGTCCGGTTGAAGGCCAGCCGCCAAGCGGTCGCGACCTGCGACTCCGGGGTTTCGCCCGCCTCGCGCCGAAGCCGGTCGGCGAAGGTCCGGGACTGATCCTGGATGAACCGGCTGTTGAAGAGGTTCAGCGCCTGCAATGGCGTGGTGGAGACGCTGCGCTTGGGCATCACCAGGCTACCGTCCGGGCAGTCGAAGGCCCCGAAGATGCCGTCCTGCTCCATGCGCACCTTGAAGGCGTAGACCATGCGCCGCGTGTCGGCCGGACCGAACGCCTCCTTGGGGTGATAATGGTAGACGTTCTCCCGATCGACCTCGTGCAGGTAGAAACTCGGGCCTCCACGGGCGCGATCCAGGTTGCCGCTCACGGCCAGGATGCTGTCGCGGATGCCCTCGGCCTCGAGCCGCCGCGGCGGGAACCGCCAGAGCAATCGACTGCCGGCGTCGACCTCCAGGGCCTCCTTGCGGGGCAACCCCGACTGGCGCCAGGTGGCCGAGGTCAGGATGCGCCGCTGCAGGTGCTTGAGGCTCCAGCCATGATCCATCAGGTCGAGGGCCAACCAATCCAGCAGTTCCGGATGCGTGGGCTTGGACCCGTTCCGGCCGAAGTCGTTGGGCGTATCGACCAGCCCCACCCCGAACTGATGCTGCCAGACCCGGTTGACGATGACGCGCGCCGTGAGCGGATGGTCGGGGCGGGTCATCCAGTCGACCAGGGCCAGCCGCCGATCGCGCTCCGGGGCATTGGTGGCCAGGGTGAGCGGCCGGAACAAGGCCAGGGTGCCCGGGGCCACCACCTCGCGTTTCAGGAGCGGATCGCCGCGATGCAGGCGATGGGTCGCACCCGGTTGAGAGAAGGTGCCGGAATACACGGTGGGGGCCTTCGAAATGGCCTCCCGCTCCTTGCGGGCCGATTCCAGTTCGGCCAGCCATCGACGGCCCTGGGCCGCCTCGGACTCGGCGAGGCCATCGAAGCGGTACACCGGCCCGGCCGGTTTCGTCGATTCGCCGGCGAACGGGATGCGGTCGTCGGAGGTCGCCACCGTCTTCCAGACCCCGGGCTCGGTCGCCACCTCGATGCGGTACCGGGTGGTCAGGCGATCCTTGAAATGCCCCTCGCGGTCGCGCCCCCACACCACGCGATCCAAGCGCTCGGGCTTCGGGAACTCCAATTGCACCCATCCCTGGCCGGCCTGGCTGGAGATCCACGAACGGGCGTTGCCGGTGCGGCCGTCGTTGAGGTGCTCCAGTTTATGGATCTCGTACCCGGCGAGGCTGCCCGAGGCGGTGGCCTTGGCCCCCGTCGAGGCCAGGGCGACATTCCGATCGCCCGACCACGCCTCGAGTTCATCGAGGCACGGTTCTCCCCCCGTGGTGGCCAGGATGGTGAAGCGCAGGAACCGGGCTTCGACCGCGGTGAATCGGTCCTCGTTCTGCCGGTGGGTCACGGCGGGACGCAGGGTCGCCGGGGCCCCCGGGGCCGGGGTCGACGGCTTCGGGAGAAAGGCCTCGAGGCGCTTCTCCAGATCCCGGATCCGCCCCTCGAGCTGCTGGCTCCGCCGGGTCTGCTCGGGCGACAGCGGCAGCGGGCGCTCGCCGTGCTGGACGCCCGAGAAGATGGCCGCCATCGCGTAGTACTCCGAGTGCTCGATGGGATCGAACTTGTGGGTGTGGCAGCGCACGCAGCCCAGGGTCAGGCCGAGGAATGCCGTGCCGGTGGTGCCCACCATGTCGTCGATCTCGTCGGCCCGCTGCTGGGCCGTCAACGTGATGTCCGGGCTCTTGACGATGTCCACAGGCCCCCCCACCAGAAACCCGGTGGCCACATCGACACCGAGGGCGTCGCCGGCGATCTGCTCGCGGAGGAATCGGTCGTAGGGCTTGTCGGCATTGAAGGCGTCGATGACATAGTCGCGGAAGCGCCAGGCGCTCAGGCGCTCGCGGTTGGTCTCGAAGCCGTTGCTCTCGGCGAACCGGATGACATCGAGCCAATGCCGGCCCCAGCGCTCGCCATACCGCGGGTCTTCCAACACGCGATCGACCCGCCTCTCGAAGGCCAAGGGCCGGGTGTCGGACACGAAGGCCGACACCTCTTCGGGAGTCGGCGGCACGCCCAGCATCACCAGGTACAGACGCCGGATCAGGGTGCCGCGATCGGCCTCGGCCGAGGGCTGGAGGCCACTTCGCGACAGGCGATCCCGGACGAAGGCATCCACCGGATGGGTCGCCCCGGAAGCGGACTGAAGCCCGGGAATGGCCGGACGGGACACCGGCTGGAACGCCCAGTGCGGCTGCGGAGCCCGCGACTCGGCCGCGCTCAGGGCCAGACCGCCGAGAATGGCCAACCCCCAGGAGCCGAGAAGCCTCCACCTGCCGCCGCCCGACCGGGTGCCCAATGCCTTCGGACTCATGCGATGCCTATTCCTTGGCCTCGGCGTTCACCGCACGGATCGTCACGATCCGCCCCTTGGCCATGCGCTTGAGGGTCAGCTTCAGATCCCCCTTCTCGGCCGCCACCAACCGCTCGAACTCGGCCACCGTGGAGACCGGTTGATCCTGGACGTGGGTGATCAGCTCGTAGGGCTTCACGCCGGCCACGCTGGCCCGCCCGCCTGGTTCGATACGCGACACCACCACGCCCGGTTCATCGGCCTTGCGCTGAATGTAGCGGCGCACGTCGTAGGTGAGATTGCGGACCGTGATGCCCAGACTCTCCGACTTGAACCGCGCTGCCGACTCGTAGTGGGTCGGACCGGGCACCACCTCGAACTCGCGGCTCAGCACCTTGCCTTCGTCCACGAACTCGGCCGTCACGCGGGTGCCGAAGCCCAGATCGGTCAGCGCCCGGGTCAACGGGGTTTCCACCGGCGGCCAGGGCGTCGGAATGCGCTCGAAGAACTGATCGCGGATGTCGTCCAGCCGCTCCCAGGGGAAGCCTTGGGCCCGCGCGAAATCCTCCTCGAGCTGAACCTCGATCGGCACCGGCTGCGAGGCGGTCCGCAACCGCAGGAGCACCATGCCGGCCTTGATGCCGGCCTTGGCCGCGGGCGAATCGGGGTGGATGTAGGTGATCAACCCGCCCGTCTGCCCATCGCGCGTCTGATCGGACACCTGATTGGCCCGGGCCAGTTCGCGGGTCAGCGGTTGCAGCTCGACGCCGAGCCAGGCCAACCGGTTCTCATCGGCCTCCGACACGGGCACATTGGCCGGATCGGCCGTCTCGGGCAGTCGGCGGACCGCCTCGGCCAACTGGCGTGCGGTGGTCAACTGCCGGCGGCCGGCGAAGGGATCACGCACTCCCCCGAGCAATTCCCGCCGGGTGATCGGCAGGGCGTACAGGGCTCGGTCGAGAGTGAAGAGGAAGGTGTCCTTGAACTCGGGATCGGGCAGCTCCGGGAACGCCTCCTGACGGGCCCCCACGCGCACCCCCGCGATCCGCGACTCGTGGAAATACGCGGATCGGGTCTCTCCACGAAGGTCGATCTCGGCCCGGAGGAGCAGTTGCCCCATGAGGTCGGCCGGGTGGGTCGCATCGATCTTCAACGCCTCGCCCAGCGGCTGCTCCGGCTCCACCACCAGCACCCCGAAATCCCTCAGCGACGCGACGAACTTGGCCGACACCGGCGGCTGGCCCTCGCGCTGGACGGACATGCGCTCCAACCGCGCCGTCACCCCGCTCTTGAGCGCGGCCAGCACCGCCACGCGCCCACCGGGCAACAGGACGCCCAATTCATTGCGCTCGGTGGCCGAATCGTCGGATTCCTCATCCCCCCGGTTGCGCATCCGCATCGGGTTCTGGCCCGGGGTCGCCTTGGGGCTGCGGAAGCTCAATCGCACCCGCACCAGGGTTTGCGCGGTCAGCGCCTCGAGGTCCTTCAGACGGGCGTCGAAGGCCGGGGCCTCGAGGCTTTTCCAGGCCATCGGATTGCCGCGCCACCGGTTGTCGGACCCCAGGCGGTGGTTCATGACGAGCCCCAGAGGGCGCCCCTGCGGGCTGACGGCCACCCCCTGATGATCGAGGACACGGAACGCCTTGCCGGATTCGGTCTCGAGGTATTGACCGCCCCAGGGCAGGGCCACCCGGACCATCTGGCCGTCCTGCCGGTAGTAGCTGACCAGGGCCGCGGGATTCTCGGCGCTCTTGACGGGGAATTCGATCGGCTTCGCGCCCGGGATCGGCTGGTCCAACGTCAGGACGAAGGACCACTGGTCCACACCGTAGGCGGTGACGCGGGCCGTGGAGCGGTGGGCCCCCTGGCGGACCACGATGGCCTTGATGAACCGCGGATGGATGCACGGATCCATGGCCACCACGGTCGTCGGGCCCACCAGGAATCCGGTGGTTTCCAGCGGGCGCTCTTCGGCCACCAGGTCGGCCAGGCTGTTGGAGCGGGGCCCGGTGGAACGGGGATCCTGATCGAGGATGCCATGCGGGGCGTCCCCCCGGTCGAACTGCAGGGAGAACTCGACCTGGAGGAGTCCCGGTGAGACGGCGGCGATCCAGCGGGCGGGATCCTTGGCGGACGGGGCCCCGATCGACGGGAGAACCCACGCAGGCAGAGCCCAGGTCAGGAGGACCAACAGGAGGCGTGTCATGTGGCCGCAATTTAGGCCACATCGATCCAACCTCCAACGTCCAACTTTGCGCCGACATCCACCCGGCGGCCCTTGGCCGAGCCTTCGACCGGGAATGTGCCGCGGATCACCAGCGCAAGGCCTGCAACCGACGGGAAACCTCCTCGGCGTTGGCGCGGCTGTTGAAGGCACTGACGCGGAACCAACCCTCGCCATTGCTGCCGAAGCCGCTGCCCGGGGTGATCACCACGTTGGCCTCGTTCAGGATGCGGTCGAAGGCCTGCCAGCTGGTGTGACCCTTCGGGGCGTCGACCCAGATGTACGGGGCATTCACGCCACCGAACACCCGATGACCCGCAGCCTTGGCGCCGGCCACGAGGATCTTGGCATTGCCCATGTAGTGCTCGACCAGCGCGGCCACCTGGGCCTTGCCTTCCGCCGAGTACAGGGCCTCGGCGGCCCGCTGGACGATGTAGGACACGCCGTTGAACTTGGTGGTCATGCGCCGCGACCACAGCGGGTGCAGCGGCTTGGACTCACCCGAAGCGGTCGAGGCGAGGAGGGTCTTGGGCACCACCGTGAAGGCGCAGCGCAGACCGGTGAACCCGCCATTCTTGGAAAAGCTGCGGAACTCGATGGCGCACTCGCGAGCTCCCGGAATCTCGTAGATGGAATGCGGGATGGTCGGATCGCTGATGTAGGCCTCGTAGGCCGCGTCGAAGAGGATGATCGAGCGGTGGGCCAGCGCGTATTTCACCCAGGCTTCGAGCTGGGCCCGCGAGGCCGTGGCGCCGGTGGGGTTGTTAGGCGAGCACAGGTAGATGACGTCCACGCGCTCCTTCGGCGGCTCCGGGATGAACCCGTTCTGGGCCGTGCACGGCAGGTAGGTGATGCCGGCGTAGGCGCCCGAGGCATCGGCCTCGCCGGTGTGTCCGACCATCACGTTGGTGTCCACGTACACCGGGTACACCGGATCGGTGATGGCCATGCGATTGGAGGATCCGAGGATGTCGAGGATCGCGCCGCAATCGCACTTGGAACCGTCGCTCACGAAGATCTCGTCATCGGCGATCTCAATGCCGCGGGCTCGGAAATCATTCTGCGCGATCGCCGAGCGCAGCCACTCGTAGCCCTGCTCCGGGCCGTAACCCTTGAAGGTGCTCCGCACGGCCATCTCGTCCACGGCCTTGTGCAGGGCGGCCACCACGGCCGCGGGCAGGGGCTCGGTCACGTCGCCGATGCCGCAACGGATCAATCGGGCCGCCGCCGCGGGGTTGGCGTCGTTGAACGCCTTCACCCGCCGTCCGATTTCAGGGAAGAGGTAACCCGCCTTGAGCTTGAGATAATTGTCGTTGAGCGAAGCCATGGTGATGAGCCGGGCCGGGCCCGGAAGGCGTCGAGACTAGGGAATGGCCGACGCCGGGTGCAAGAGTGCCGCTCACCGCTGCCGCTCACCGCCACTCGGTGCCGGCGGGGTACTCGTAGCGGGCGAGGGTCGCGGCGTGCATCTCGGTGCTGTAGCCCGGTTTTTCAGGTGCGAGATAGCGGCCGGCGCGGACGCGGCAAGGATCGGTGAAGTGCTCGTGCAGGTGGTCCACGAACTCGCACACACGGCCATCCCAACTGCCGCTGACCGAGGTGAAGTCGATCATGCTCATGTGCTGGACGAACTCGCACAAGCCGACGCCCCCGGCATGCGGGCATACCGGGACTCCGAACTTCGCCGCCAGGAGCAGCACCGCGAGGTTCTCATTCACACCTCCCAACCGGCAGGAATCGATCTGGCAGAAGGAGATCGCCCGGGCCTGGAGCAACTGCTTGAAGAGGATCCGGTTCATGCCGTGTTCGCCCGTGGCCACACCGATGCCCAGCGGTTCCATGGCCCGCGCGATGGCGGCATGGCCGAGGACATCGTCGGGCGAGGTCGGTTCCTCGATCCACCAGGGCTTGAACGGGGCCAGCGACTGCATCCATTCGATGGCCCGGGGCACGTCCCAGACCTGGTTGGCGTCGACCATCAGCTTGCGATCCCAACCGATCTCCTCGCGGATGATGCCGAGCCGGCGGATGTCGTCCTGCAGGTCGCGCCCCACCTTCACCTTGATGTGGTTCCATCCCTCGGCCACGGCCTCGCGGCACAGGCGGCGGATCTTGTCGTCGGGGTAACCCAGCCAACCGGCACTGGTGGTGTAGGCCGGGTAACCCTCGCGCTCCAATCGGGCGATGCGCTCGGCCTTGCCGGGCTCGGCGCGCCGCAGCAGGTCGAGGGCCTCGGCCGGCGTGATGGCGTCGGTGATGTAGCGGAAATCCACGCTGGCCACGAATTGTTCGGGCGTGAACCCGCTGACCAGCTTCCAGACCGGTTTGCCGGCGTGGCGGGCGTACAAATCCCACAGGGCGTTGACGATCGCCGCCAGCGCCAGGTGGATCACCCCCTTGTCGGGCCCGATCCAGCGCAATTGCGAATCGCCATTCAAGCGCCGCCAGACCGCGCCGGGCGCCGCCGCGAATTCCTCCAGCGTCAGGCCCACGACCAGATGTTCATGGGCCATCACCGCCGCGCACACCACATCGTTGCCGCGCCCGATGGTGAAGGTCGACCCGTAGCCCTTCCACTCGGTGTCGGTGTGCAGGATCACGTAGGCCGAGGAATAATCCGGATCCGGATTCATCGCATCCGACCCGTCCAGGGCCTTGGACGTCGGAAAGCGAATATCACGAACTTCAAGTCGGGTGATGCGCATGAGGGGCGACACTCTGCCCCGCCACCCCGCCGCCGCCAAGGCACCATCGCAGACCTCCGCAGCGGCCACCTGCGCCCGGAGGAAGGGACCCGTTGGTTCAGTACCAGTAGACGGTGTTTCCGCCGGGACCTCCGAGCGCGCGAGCCTTGATCTGGGACTTCGGTCGGACGATCACGCTGCCATCGGCCTGGCCCACGGGTTGGTCGGGCGTGAGGGAGAACTCCAGGAACAGGCGGCTCACCTTCGGGGCGTTGAATCGGCCGAGGTGACCGACGTCCCAGGTGACCGACCCCGGGGTGTCACTCACACGATGGGTGATGAAGGCCCTGGAGGAATCGCACTCGTCGGCCTTGGTCGGCCAAGCGGGCTCGATGTCGGCCGCCGCCGGATCCTTGCTGCCGCTGATCGACTGGAACTTCATTCCCGGGAAATTCGCAAACCACATGTAGGGCGTGTACACCATGGATGCCGAGGTGTCCCACCCGCCGTAATCCTTCGTGGAGGCGTCGGCGAAGTTCGTCATGCTCGCATAGTTCAGCCACAGCTTGCCGAAGGTCTTGGCCGTGATGGGGCAGATCAGGACTCGGGTCTCCTGCAGGTACTTGCCCTTGAGCGAATCGACGATGCTGTCCTTGCGACCGCCCGTGCGGTGGTAGTCGGGACTGCCGTCGTCATGCTGCTGGAACTTCCCGCGATTGTCGTCGGCATAGAGGATCTGGGGCAGGTACTGGCTGCGGATGTTGTTCACGCAGACGATGCGGCTACCCCGGTATTTGGCCTTGGCCAGAGCCGGCAGCAGCATGCCCGCCAGGATCGCGATGATCGCGATCACGACCAGCAGTTCGATCAGCGTGAAGGCCGCCTGGGCGGGACAACGGGTTCGAAGGACAGTCATGGACGGTGCGAGTCTCGGGGATTGCGGCCATCAGGGACACCCTGCCCGATTTTGTCAATCGACCCCCGGCCCATCGGCCGCCTCCCATGGAAAACCTGCCCCACGCAACTCGCCCCGCGCCTGGAAACCCCAGGACGGTCCCATCCCATGGATGGGCGAAACCTCAATGCTGCCCACCGCCCGGGCGGGCGTTCTTCTTCCAGGGCATGTCGGGGAACTTCTCGGGCATCTTGAAGGCCTGGGCCTTGGGCTGGGCCATGCGGAGTTCGGAATCCTCCTCCTCGGCGGGCTTCGCTCCCGGAGCGGCCATGTTGCCCTTCCAGGAGGCGATGCGGGCCTGCAGGCCATGTTTTTCGGCGGTCTGCTTGTCGCCCGATTTCATGTAGAACAGCGACAGGTTCGTGTGCACCAACTGCTCGTTGGGCTTGAGCTTCTCTGCCCGGTGCCCCTCGGCGATGGCCGTGGCGTAGTCACCCAGACGGTAATGGCACATGGCCAGCCCCAGACGGGCGTCGAAATGGTCGGGATCCTCCGTCAGGATCGATTGGAATTTCGAAATGGCCACCGCGTACTCGCCGGTCGAGTAGTCGAACATGGCATCGTCAAACTGATCCTGGTGGCTGGACATGGCGTCGTTGTCACCCACAGGTAACCTCCCGGCCCGCTGACCACAACTGCGGACCCGCCCTTGCCGGGTGACGACCGCCACCCCAGTCTCTGCCCGCGCATGAGCCCCGGTGCCACCCTCCGACTGCTGTCGACCGACTTCGACGGCACCATCCACGACGATTTCGGCGATCCGAAGATCCCCCACCGGCTCCAGGAACGCATCGCCGCCTTCCAGGCCCGCGGCGGACATTGGGTCATCAACACGGGCCGCGACATGGCCAGCCTGATGGAGACCCTCGGTCGCGCCCGGGTCTCGGTGCAGCCCGATTACCTGATCCTCGTGGAGCGGGAGATCTACGAGCGGAAGCACGACCGCTTCGTGCCCGTGGAGCCTTGGAACAGCCGCTGCACCGACGATCACGCCCGACTGTTCCGGTCGTTGGCGACGGAGCTCGAGCAGCAGATCCAATCCCTGTCGGCACGCCATGAGGCCACCTTCTACGCCGATCCGTTCTCGCCCTTGTGCGCCATCGCCCGGTCGAACCTTCAGATGGACGAGATCCACGCCGAGTTGGACACGTTCTGCGAGCGTCATCCGGAGCTCGTCGCCGTGCGCAACGACATCTACGTGCGCCTGAGCCACCGGGGCTACAGCAAGGGCACCGCCCTGTCGGAACTGGGCCGGATCCTGGGCATCGGGCCGGAGGCCCGCGTGGCCGCTGGCGACCACCTCAACGATCTTCCCATGTTGCGCCGCGAACACGCCCATCACCTGATCTCGCCGTCCAATGCGCTGGCGGCGGTGCAGATGCAGGTGCAGGCCGAGGGAGGCTGGATCGCCGGCAAGACGGCCGGAAACGGTACCCTCGAGGGCCTGATCCGGCTCGGGCTCTGAATCTCCCGCCAATCCACAGGGTCCCGTGTCCGAACCGCAACTGACCGAAGCGTTCTTCGCCAAGGCCGCCGGCTGGGAAGTGATGAAACACGCCCGGGCTCTGCTGGCCTCGGGCAAGGTGCTGTCTTCGAACTGGACTCCGCCACTGCTCAAAGGCGTGGTGATGTCCGATGCGAACTCGCTGCGGGCCGGGCTGGTGATCCGACACGAACTGGACATCGAGAACCTCTGCCCGTGCCGCCAGTCGCGGGAATGGGGAACCTTGTGCGCCCATTCGGTGGCCGTGGGCCTTCACCACCTGAAACCGGCCACCCCCGGACCCACCCGCTCCGAACCGTCCCGGACGGGGACCACGGCGGGCTCATCCGTGGCGGCTTCGGGAGGCTCTGCCAACAGCGGTCGCCCCCCTGGAACGGCTTCCAAGCCCCCGCTCTCCAGCAAGGACCCCGTCCGTTTGCGCCGTTCGGACTCGGGCAAACCCCTCGAACTCCAGGTGGTCTTTCCACCGAACCTTGCCGACGCGATGACCCGCGACCGGGTGATGGTGATGTTCGAAGGGATCACCCCCAGCCAGCGCGCCCCGCTGAATGCGCTCGCAAACCTGGGCCCCTTCCGGATGTCGGAGGCCGACGCGAGCCTGCTCGACGCCGCGGAACTGGCCGCCGGGGGAGATTCTCCGGGCATGATCCAACTCGGCGGGGCCGCCCTCGTACCGCTCCTGCGGGCCATGGCCGACCACCCGGGGCTGACCCTCGGACGAAAGACGCCGCTCACGGTCTCCCGCGAAACGGCTCCCCTGCCCCTGCGGGCCCATCTCGAGGCCAACGGCGAGATCAGCCTGAGCCTGAAGAGCGCTCCGAAGGGATCGACCCTGTTGGCCAGCCCCGACGAAACGTGGATCCTGACCGGAACCACGCTCCAACCGCTGGGGCTTTCCGCCTCCCTGCGGGGCGTTTTGCAATCGCCGCAGCGGGTGCCGCGCTCCGATGTCCCCCGCTTTCTCTCGCAGGACTGGCCGAAGCTCTCGAACAGCCCGGGCCTCGAAACCAATTTCCGCCCGGAAGACTTCGTGCTCGAGCCGGCTCCGCCGAAGTTCCTGCTCCAGTTGACCGGCGGTCTGGCGATGTTGACGGCGCTGCTGCAGTGCCGCTACGGCGCCCGCATCATGACCGTGGGAGTCACCGCGCGCGATGAGGCCGCGTGGATGCCCGACCCCGCCGAAGTGCGGCGCTACCTGGCCCGAGACCTGTCCGCCGAGCACACCGCCTTCATGCGCCTGAGACAGGCCGGATTCTCCGGGCCCGATGCCCAGGGCCGCTGGCAACTCAACGGTCAGGACCGGGTGCTGGCCTATTTTTCGAAGCTGCACCCGCGCCTGGAGCGAGAATGGGAGGTGTCGCTGGAGGAGCGCCTCGAGACGAGCACCCGCAAGAACCTCGTGCGCGTGCAACCCCGCTTCCAGATCACGCCCTCGGGCGAGCGCTGGTTCGACCTCGAGGTGTCCTACGTGGCCGACGATGGTGAGCGCTTCAGCGCGGCCGACATCCAGCGCCTGGTGCTCGGCGGGGGCCAGGGCAAATCCCGCTCCGGAAAGACCGTGCTCATCGACACCGGGGCGGTCGAAGAACTGCAGGAGGTGCTGCTCGACTGCTCGCCCGATCAGCGCGACGGGCGCTACCGGATGGGAGCCGCGCAGGCGGGGTTCCTCGACGCGTCGCTCCGGGAACAGGGGCATTCCGTCCAAGCCCCGGCCGCCTGGCGCGACCGCGTGGCCCAGCAGACCGGCACGGCCACCCAAACCTGCCCGCCACTCGGCGCCCTCGAACCGGTCTTGCGCCCCTATCAGAAGCAGGGCGTGGCGTGGATCCGCTTCCTGCGCGACCACGGGTTCGGAGGCATCCTGGCCGACGAGATGGGTCTGGGCAAAACCCTCCAGGTGCTCGCCCATTGCGCGGCATTGAAGGAGGCGGCAGGGGCGCGAACCGGTCAGTCCACGCTGATCGTCTGCCCCACCTCGCTCGTCACCAACTGGGCCGCCGAAGCCGGGCGCTTTGCGCCGAAGCTGCGGGTGCTGGTGCTGTCCGGGCCTCAACGGCACAGGCTGTTCGCGCAGATCCCGAGCCACGATCTCGTGATCACCAGCTACGCGCTGCTGCGACGCGACATCGAGCAGTACCGGGCCCACTCGTTCGACACGGCGGTCCTCGACGAGGCCCAGCACATCAAGAATCGCAGCACCCAGAACGCCAAGGCCGTGAAGGCCATCCCGGCGGAACACCGCCTGGTGCTGACCGGCACGCCGCTGGAGAACTCGGTCCTCGATCTCTGGAGCCTCTTCGACTTCCTCATGCCCGGCTATCTGGGCAGCTCCGACGATTTCCGCGACCGGTACGAGATCCCCATCACCAAGGAACGGGACAAGGGCTCGATGGCCCGACTCGGCAAGCGCATCCGGCCGTTCCTGCTGCGCCGCCTCAAGAAGGACGTGCTGCAGGAGCTGCCGCCCAAGCTCGAACACGTGTCCTACTGCGAGCTCACCCCGGCCCAGTCCACCGTGTACGCGCAGGTGCTGGCGGCGACGCGCAAGCAGGTGGATTCGGCCGTCGAGGCCAACGGCTTGGCCAAGAGCCGCATGGTCATCCTCACGGCACTGCTGCGCCTGCGGCAGATCTGCTGCGACCTGCGACTGTTGGAGGCCGATGGAGCCCGGGCGGCCGACGAGTCCGAAGAGGCATCCACCGGTCCCGCCGGTGCCTCGGCCTCGCCCGACGACTCCGGCAAGCTCCAACTCTTCGGCGAACTGCTCGACCAGAGCCTCGACGGGGGCCACCGGCTGCTGGTGTTCAGCCAGTTCACCCGCATGCTGGGATTGCTGAAGGAGGAACTGAACCGGCGCGAGGTCGAGTTCTGCTACCTCGACGGATCGACCCAGGACCGCGCCGGCGAGGTCGCGAAGTTCCAATCGCCGTCGGGCCCACCGGTGTTCCTCATCTCGCTCAAGGCGGGCGGCGTGGGCCTGAACCTCACGCAGGCCGACACCGTGGTGCACTTCGACCCGTGGTGGAATCCGGCCGTCGAAGACCAGGCGACCGACCGGGCCCACCGCTTCGGGCAGGCCCGCGTGGTCAGCAGCTACAAGCTCATCACCCGCGGCACGGTGGAGGAGAAGATCGTGACCCTCCAGCAGCGCAAACGGGAGGTCATCGCCTCGACCCTGACCGGCGAAGAGGCCTTCGCCGAGACCCTCAGCTGGGACGAGATCCGCGAACTGCTCGCCTGAACCGGCGAGGCCGGGCCGGTTTTCAGGATGGCGGGCGAACGGCGACCGGATCACCTTCCCGACATGGATCCCCGTCTCGCCCGCGCCCCGGGACCGTCGCGTCGTCGTGCCTCGTCCCCGAAAGGAACCGCATCCCCGACGATTGGCGCCTTCACCCTGATCGAGCTGCTGGTCGTCATCGCCATCATCGCCATTTTGGCGGGCATGCTCCTGCCGGCGCTGGCCAAGGCCAAGCTCAAGGCCAAGGAGGTCAACTGCCTGTCCCATTTCCGGCAATGGGCCATCGCCTCGAACCTCTACGCGTCCGACGACGCCCGCGGTCGCCTGCCCATGCTGGGCGACATCGGCAACAACCCCTGGGACGTGGCCGACGCCATGATCCCGGCGGTCCAGAACTACGGCCTCACGGTGCCGATGTTCTTCTGCCCGGTCCGGCCCGCCGAGCTGACCGAGGCCCAGGTGTGGCTGCAGAAGCAACGCAAGCGGACCCTCGCGAGCAACGAGGACCTGCGCTTCTACTACAACCAACGGTGGACCTTCGGATTCGCGATCATGCAGCACAGCTGGTGGGTGCCGCGCTCCGGACAACCGGGCTTCAAGGTCATGCCCTCCACCTCGCGTGTGAACACCAACTCGATGGTCGAGGGCTGGCCCACCCGCCTCGAGGATCCGGGGGCCGCCACCAGTCCGATCATCACCGACACCCTCTACAAGGACGGCTTCGAGACGAACCTCCAGAAGGCCTGGGGCGGCCATCCCACGGTCAAGGCCGACTCGGGCTTCCAGATCCAGGGAGGCCGCGCCGCCTCCATCAGCCGCGCCTACGCCGACGGCCACGCCGACCTCGCCCGTGCCAGCGCCATCGTCTGGCGGCACTACGGCAACTGGACGAGCTTCTACTGATCGGCATCGGAAGGAGATGCGTTTTCCCGTCCACTCCATCACGGGATCACCTTTGCCCGACTCGACACCCGCTGCGTTGGGCAGATCGAAAAGGCCTTGACGAACCCTTGGAGAGGTTTGCAGCGTCGATTCCATCCCCGGTGGGAGGACGGGTTCCTCGTGGACCCCGGACCACCGCCGCCAGATCGGATCGGAGACCAGATGCCATGACACCCAAAAGCTCCCCCTCGTTGGTCGACATCGCACGCCATACCCGCTCCGCCTCCCGGTCTCCGGGAGCGCGCACCCGGGAGGGCTTCACCCTCATCGAACTGCTGGTGGTCATCGCCATCATCGCCATCCTGGCGGGCATGCTCCTGCCGGCGCTGGCCAAGGCCAAGGCCAAGGGCAACGGCATCATGTGCCTGAACAACACCAAGCAGTTGATGATGTCGTGGCGGCTCTACATCGACGACCAGAACGGCAAGATCCCTCCGGCCTACTCCGACAATCCGAACTTCAACTCCTGGGCCTACGGCATCCTCGATTGGAACAGCGCCAATCGCGACAACTGGGACGTCACCAACACCTTGGCCAAGGGATCGATCTGGCGCTACACGGGTGGCACCCAGAAGATCTACAAGTGCCCCGCCGATACCTTCCTGACCCTGGGGGCCAACGGCAAACCGCGCCTGCGCAGCAATTCGATCAACTCGTGGGTGGGCATGCATGACGGCAAGCCGACGTGGTTCGGCAACAGCCCGCCCTGGCGCATGTTCCTGAAGGACTCCGACTTCGTGCAACCGGCCGACACCTGGGTCTTCTTGGATGAACACCCCGACAGCATCAACGACGGCTTCTTCTGCACCGACATGAAGCCCGCCCCGAATCTGGCCCAGGCGGTCATGCCCGACCTGCCTGCCAGCTACCACAATGGGGCCTGCGGGTTCGCCTTCGCCGACGGCCACTCCGAGATCAAGCGCTGGCTCGACAAGCGGACGATTCAACCGGTCAAGCGCACCGGCTTCAGCCCGCCGAATCAGGCCAACAATCGCGACGTGGAGTGGCTCTGGAGCAAGACCACCCAGCGGTTGAATTGATCGCGAAGACCGCCCCCTCGGAGGCGGTCCGGTTTTGCAGCCCCTGGATCGTCCCATCGACCGATCCGGGGGCTTTTTCTTGGTTTCCCACCTCGGCGCCGTGGGTTGTCTCGGTTGGAGGAATACGCCAGACTGGACTCATGAGTTCAGCAGGGTTTCCGGCCCTTCGGGCGCGGCGGTTGCGACGCGGCGCGGCCATCCGCGAGATGGTCCAGGAGGTGCGACTCCATCCGTCGGACTTCATCGCGCCGCTGTTTGTCCAGGAGGGCACCGCAGCGCCGACGGCTGTGGGATCCATGCCAGGGGTCTTCCGGCTCAATCTCGACGACCTGGTCCGCGAGGCTCGGGAACTCTTCGACCTCGGCATTCGAGGTGTGGCGCTGTTCCCGGTCACGCCGACCGAACTCAAGACGCCCGACGGCCGAGAGGCCATGAATCCCGACTGCCTGGTGCTGCGCGCCGTGCGGGCCATCAAGGCGGCGGTGCCCGAGTTGGTGCTGTTCACCGACATCGCCCTCGACCCCTACACCAGCCACGGGCATGACGGCTTGTTGACCGCCGGTGGCAGCGATGTGGACAACGACGCCACGGTCACCGTGCTGGGCGAGATGGCCGCCTTGCATGCGGCCGCGGGCACCGATTTCGTGGCCCCCAGCGACATGATGGACGGCCGGGTGCGCGCCATCCGTCACGCGCTCGATTCGGTGGGCCATGGCGACACGGGCATCCTCGCCTACAGCGCCAAGTTCGCCTCGGCCTATTACGGGCCCTTCCGCGAGGCCGTGGGCAGTGCCCAGGCCGCGGGCACCCGATCGCTCGACAAACGCGCCTACCAACTCAATCCGGCCAACCCCCGGGAAGCCCTGAAGGACGCCCTGCTCGACGAGCAGGAAGGAGCCGACGCGCTGATGGTCAAGCCGGCCGGACCCTACCTCGACATCATCGCCGAGCTGCGCCGGCAGACACGACTGCCCTTGGCCGCCTATCAGGTGAGCGGCGAATACGCCCAGATCCAAGCAGCCGCCCGCGCGGGGTGGCTGGATCTGGAGGCGACCCGCAATGAAAGCCTCCTGGCCATCAAGCGTGCCGGCGCCGACTGGATCCTCACCTACTTCGCCCGCGACATGGCGATGGCGCTTCGCCAGAGAGGTTGATCGAGGGAGCGACCCTTGAGATGCATTCATGAAACCCGCCGATCCCATCCCCCTCCCTCCCGCGGTTCGATGGATCGACCCGGTCTGGCCGTTGGAGTCGGCCTTCGCCACCACCCGCCGGATTCTCTTCAAACCCTTCGATTTCGGTAAATGGCTGGTCCTGGGGTTCATGGCGTGGCTCTACCAGTTGGGGGATTTGGGAATGACTCCGTTCCAAGGTGACAAGCTCAAAGCCAACTTCCCGCGAAACTGGGAAAGCCCACACACCCTCCTCGGAAACCTGGAGGCACTGATCCGAGAATCGTTGGAACCGCTCTCCCAGAAACTGTTTTGGTTGGTGTCTCTCGTGGGCTTCGTCGCCTTGGTGTTCGTGGGACTTTGGGTAGCCCTCACGTGGCTGAGCAGTCGCGGCAGCTTCCTCTTCCTGAATGGCGTGGCCACGAATCGGACGGAGATCGTGGGGCCGTGGAACGGATTTGTCCGTGAGGGCCACAGTTTGTTCCGGTTCCGTTTGGTCCTGGGTCTGGTGGGCTCCTTGTTGACCACCTCGCTGGTGGTGGGAGCGTTACTGATGGAGAGGTTGTCTTGGGGATCCATCGCCGGATCGGCTTGGATCGCCTTCGGACTGCTGCTCTCTCCGGCCCTGCTCTGCGCCCTGGGGCTGTGGCTCATCGGTTCCCTGACCGAGGATTTCGTGGTGCCGATCCAGTACCTGCGTCGATGCGGATGTCGCACCGCATGGGGACTCCTGCTGGGACAGATGGGGCGATTCCCCACCGCGTTTCTGCTCTACCTGGTGATCCAGATTCCGTTGGCGATCGCCACAGGTCTGGTCGTTGTTTTCTTCGCGGTGATCACCTGCTGCGGGTGTTGCCTTCTGTTCGTGCCCTACTTCAGCACTGTGATCCTGCTGCCGGTATTCGTGCTGCACCGGGCCTACCCGCTGCACTTTCTGGCCCAACTGGGCCCCGAGTGGAACGCCTTTGGATCAGCCGATTCCAAGGCCGGAAAATAAGCCGCGTCGCTGCGGTCGGTGCGTGCCACAACACAGGGGGCAACGACGCCCTCATCGCCCTTCGGCGCGGGCCTGAAGCTTCTGGTCGCCGGTCTCCAGACGCAGGTCGGCCCAGTAGCCGAATTCCCAGGACCAATCGGTGGCGGCGTTCTCCAGGCGGATCACCACGCGACGTCCGGCGTAGCGGGTCAGGTCCACCGAGACATCCTTCCAGCGCGGGGCCTCATGGGTCACCGCTTGGCGATGGATCACCTCGCCCTCGACCACCACCCGAAGCTCCCAGTCGCCTTGGTCATGGGCGGCCACCGCGAACTTCAAAGCGGTCTTACCCTCCCGCGGCAAGTTGATCGCCCGCACCAGCGCCGCCGGTCGACGGGCGTCGATGGGGTGGGTCATGAGCACGTTGCGGCGACCCACGGCCTCGGGGTACTTGGCCGGTGCACCCTCGAACTCCGGGCAATCGACCTGCCACCCCGGGGCCCAGAGCGCCAATGATTCGCCATCGGTCGCCACGGCCGGGCCCTTGTTGTTGGCATCGGGGAGCACGGCGGAGGTCTCACCGATGAGTTCCTTGCGGCGCTGCGGGGTGAGCGGCTTGCCGTCCTGGGGCGGTGCGAGGATGTACCAGATGAGATTGCGGAAATCGGCATCCGGCATCTGGTCGAGGCCCTCGGGCATGGCCGAATTCGGTGTCACGCGAACGGCCTTGACGTTGGATCGATCGATCACGACCTCGCTCGAACCGGCCATGAGCAGTTTCACGCGATTGGCTGTGTTCTCGACCATGCGCCCGCTGTGGGTCTGGCCGTCGACCGTCTCCACCTCCACGTTCTCATAGCCCTGACCGATGATCTCGTTGGGGTTGATGACATTGTGCAGCAGCGCATCGAGCGAGCTGCGCCCCACACCGGTCAGGTCGGGGCCCACCGCGGCGCCCTCGCCATGCAACTGGTGACAGACGAGGCAGGTCTTGAGGGCGATCTCCTGCCCGGCCTTCAGGTCCACCGGACCGTCGATCACCACCTTCCGCTTGGCGGCGATGCGTTGGAGGATCTCGGGGCCCGAGGCCTGGAAACGGCCGAAGAGTCGGCCGGCCTTCTCCCGTTCGTCGGGATTCTGCGACCCCAGCAGCGCTCGGACGGTGGCGGCCGGCACGTCGGCACGGGCGATCTCTCCCCGGTCGATGGCGTTGTAGAGGGCCCACTTCCACGATCCCCGGGTGGCGAACAACTGGGCGGCGGCCGTGCGCACCCCGGGGGGCATGCCCTTCCATCGCCCGGCCAACTCGCGACCGGTCTCGTCGTTGCCCGTCTCGGCCAGGACACGGACGGCGGCCACGCGGAGGGTGTCCGGGGCGTCCGATCCCACCAGGGCCAGCAGG
>JBEGWF010000075.1:0-3363 GCA_041177965.1 Verrucomicrobiota bacterium
ACCACCCGATCGGCCAGCCGGCTCACCTCGCCCAAACGGTGCGAGATGTACACGATGCTGACGCCGCGGCCCCGGAGATCCTGGATGACCCGGAACAGGTTCTCGGCCTCACCTGCCGACAGGCTGGAGGTGGGCTCGTCCATGATGAGCACCCGGGCCCGGGTCGAGAGGGCCTTGGCGATTTCCACCAGCTGCTGCTGACCGATGGCCAGGGAGCCCACCCGGGTGTCCGGCGCGACCTCGAGACCCACGGCCTGGAGGAATTGCCCGGCCTCCCGGTGGAGTCGGGCCGTGTCGATGAGCCCCCAGCGGCGGGGTTCCCGGCCCAGGAACACATTGGCCGCCACGTCCAGGTTCTGGGCCAGGTTCAGTTCCTGGTGGATGAGGGCGATGCCCAGCCCGAGGGCCTCCTCGACCGACCGCAGCGGCGCTGGTTCTCCGTCGATGCGGATCTCGCCCGTGTCGGCGGTCTGCACCCCGGCGAGGATCTTCATCAGGGTGCTCTTGCCGGCCCCGTTCTCGCCGATCACGGCGACCACTTCGCCCCGACCCACGGTCAGGCTCACGCCCTTGAGCGCCCGCACGCCGGGGAACGACTTGGTCAGCGAACGGGCTTCCAGCAGGACTTCGGCCATGGACGAGCGTGATTTCCGGGATCGGCGATGCGTTGGCTGGGGCCGGGCGAGGCAACAGGCGGCCTACTTGCCGCCGACCTTGGACTTCAGGTCGGTCCAGAAGGCATCGACCGTATCCTTGCGGATCTGGCGGGCCGGGATGTCGATGAACTTGCTGGCGGGGATGGCCCCTGGCTTGCCGGAGAGCACGTCGTTGAGCACTTCCACCGACTTGTAGCCGTACATGTACGGGTTCTGCACGACGGTGCCATGGACGGTGCCCTTCTGGATGCCGTCCAGCGTGGCGTCGTCTTCATCGAAGGCCACGACCTTCACCTTGTTGAGCTTGCCGGCCTGGGCCAGCGCCTCGAGGAGCAGGGGAGGGTTGTAGGCGAAGAGACCCACCATGCAGCCGAGGTCGGGATACTTCGCCAGGGCGTCTTCGGCGTTGGCCTTGCCCTTGGCCCGGTCGAACTGGTCGGTGAGGGTGCCGAGGATCTTGAACCCGTTGCCCTCGAGGACCGTGCCGGGGGCGTCGTAGTTGGAGGGGTTCTCCGGACGGCCGAGGATGGCGTCGATGGTTCCCTGACGACGGCGCTTGGAATTGTCCTGCTCCAGTCGACCGATGAAGATCATCACGGTGCCGCCCTTGGGCATGGCCTCGCGGACCAGGTCTCCGCACATGCGGCCGGCCTTGTAGTTGTCCATGCCGATGTACACGAGGCGGTCGCTGTTCGGCGCGTCGGAATCGTGGGTGATCACCTTGGCCCGGCGGGCGGCGGTGTTGAGCAGGTCGGTCTGGTTGGCCGGATCGATCGGGCTGACCGCGATGCCGTCCACGCCCTTGGTGAGCAGGTCCTCGATCATGCGCTTCTGGTCGCTGATGCCTTCCACGGGCATGAGGGTCTGGGCATCGACGCCCAGCTTCTCACCGGCGGTCTTCACGCCGGCCGAGGCGATGGTCCAGAACGACGCCACGCCGTTGGACACGAAGGCGATCTTGCGCTTCTTGCCGCCGGAGGCGGTTCCGGTCGCGCTGTCGGCAGTGTTCGAGGCGGCCGAATCGGCCGGCTTGTTGCAGGCGGTGAGCCCGAGCAGCAGCGCGGTCCACACCGAGAGGGAGAGGATTCGATTCATGGGAGAGGGGGAGGTGAGGGTTGGGTGAGGAGAACTGCGGTTCAGCACACGGTCATGCCCCCGTTGACGTGCAGCGTCTGACCGGTGACGAACGACGAGGCGTTGCTGGCCAGGTAGACGACCGTGCCGTCGAGGTCGGAAGGGACGCCCCAGCGGTTCACCGGGATGAGCGACCGGTAGCCGTCCTTGAGTTCCTGAGGGTCCTTCTCGTGGCGTTCCACGGGAATCCATCCCGGGGCGATCATGTTGACCGTGATGCCATGCGGGGCGAGTTCGCCCGCCAGACTGCGGTGGAAGCCGTTCTGCCCGCCCTTGGCCGCGACGTAGGCCGTGAAATTGGGCACGCCCCGGGCCACCACCTCGGAGCCGATGTTGATGATGCGACCCCAGCGCTGGGCCTTCATGTGGCCGACGCAGGCCTTGGTGAGCAGCACCGGGCTCTTGATGAAGAAGTCCACCATCCGCTGGTAGAAGGCCCAGTCGTACTCCTCGATGGGCTTCTGAGGTTGGTCGCAGGTGGCGTTGAGCACCATGATGTCGACCGGGCCCAGGGTGGACCGGATCTCGGAGACCATCCGTTGCACCTGCGCTTCGTCGGTCACATCGGCCTGGAACAGCGCCCCCTGCAATCCGGCCGCCTGGAACTCCGCGAAGGCCTCCTGGGCCCGCTGGGCGTTGTTGGCGTAATTGAGGGCCACCTTGGCTCCGGCCTGGCCGAGGGCCTTGGCCATGCAGCGACCGAGTCCGGTGGTGCTGCCCGTCACGAGCGCGACGCGGCCGGCGAGCGAGAAGGAAGCGGGGAGGGATTCAGGCATGGGAATGCGGGATCGGTGCAGGACGATGTCGATGTCGGTGAGAACCGCCAGAGCTTGGCCGGATTGCGTCCGGCGTCAACGCGGGGAAGTGGGCTTGCGGGAATTCGACTCCCGGAACGACGCCGATCGCCGCCTGCGGTTGTCCCTCGGCCGGAGCCCGTCTGAAAACCCGACGCGTTCAGGCTCGGGGTGCTCGGAGATCGTGCTCAGGCCGTCAGCAACCGCTCGGCCAGCTGTTCGATGGACCGGTCGCCCGTGGCTCCCTTCCAGTTCAGTTCGCCCATCCACCAGTCGCGCACATAGCCGCGTCGGTCGATGACATACACCGTGGGCCACATCGTGGTGCCCCAGGCCTCCCAGTTGGCGCTCTTCGTGTCCACCAGCACCGGGAATCCGAATCCGGCCTTGCGGGCGGCGGCCAGGACCTTGCCCGTGTCCCGCTCCGCCTCGGTTTCCGGGGTCTGGACGCCGACCACGACGATGCCCTTGTCGCGCAACGCCTGATGCCACCGGTTGTAGATGGCGAAGTTCGCGTGGCAGTTGTGGCACTGGAATGCGTAGAAGTGCAGCAGCACCACCTTGCCCCGCAGATCGGAGAGGCGGACGGCCTAATCGTCGAGCCACACACCCGAATCCACCAGTTCCGGGGCCATGGGTTTCACCCTCTGGAAGGTCACCGTTTCGCGCGGAGTCCCGAGGGCCTCGCGCCAGCGCGACCGCTGTTCAGAGGTGAGCCAGCGATCGGATCCCATCTGCTCCGCCTGCCGAAAGCGGGACAACGCCGCGGCGAAACGGGC
>JBEGWF010000076.1:0-11364 GCA_041177965.1 Verrucomicrobiota bacterium
TCCACCCGGGCCCGGGTGTTGGACCGTCGCAGTTCCAGGGCCTGCCGGAGGTGGGGCACTGCCTCGGCAGGCCGGTCGGTCATGGCCAATATGAGACCGAAAACCGCGCTCGCGCGCTCCGAGGGGGGCTTCCGAGCGGCATTCCGCTCGGCCACGGTCTGCGCCAGAATGAGATCCTCGACATCCTGCGTCTGGTCGAAGGCCCAGAACAAGGCCTCGGCGTAATCGGCGGCGATCTCCCGGTCCTCGGGGCTGCGCGAATGGGCCAGGCGCAACCGACTCACCGCAGTCTCGATGCTCCCCGGCAGGTGACGGTTGCGGATGGCACCCAGCCCCTCGAGGTGGAGTTCCTCCAGCTCGGGATCATCCCGTTTCGGGTCGTCCCGGGCGACGCCGGTAGCCCCACCTTTGGAAGCCCCACCCGGGGCGACCGGCACCTTCAGCCACTCGGCCACCTGAAGGGCGATCTGTTCCTCGTACCACGAAGTCGGCTCACCCGGCTTCTGCACGACGTCCCCGGAGCTTCGGACCAGGAACGCTCCACCGCTCCCGCGCTCGAGCAACCGCAGCGACACCTTGCGCCGCTGGGCGGAACCCGAGAGCCGGCCCTCGACCACGAGGTCGGCCCCGAGCTTCGACGCCGCCAGCGCAGCGTTGGTCGCCGACATTTCCACCGCATCACGGACCGGTGCCAGGCGCAGCGGCATGGAGTCGCCGGCCCGCGACTCCAAGGCGCCCTGGACCCTCTCGGCCAGACCGATGCCGAAAGCCCCCTGGGCCCGGCCCTCCGCCGAACCCTCGACCGAAACGAACGGCAGGATCGCCAGGCGCGGGGGGCGGCTGGAGATCTTCCACCAGACGAGCATGGCCGCCAGCAGGAGCATACCCGCCCCCAAGGCCGCAACGACCCATCGGCGACGGGGACGAGGGCCATCCACCCGCGGGGTCTCCGATGGCATCGATGGTGCCGCAGGGGCGGACCGCTCCTCGACCAGCACCCCGGGAGGCTTCCAGAAGGCGGCGACCCCCTCCTCCCCGACCTCGTGCACTTCCACCGGTTGATCCACGCCCTTGAGCTGGTAGCGACCATGGCGTTCCCACCGGATCGGCCCCAGGCCCTCGGACCCTCGGGCCACCGCTCCCCGCGCGCTCTCGTACACCAGCGAGCTGACGAGGATCTGGTCGGCCCCGGCCAGCGACATGAGGCGGGCGCAGAGGTCGACCTGAAGACCGTAGAGGTCGTGGACCCTCCGGTGGTCTCCCTTCTCGATCACCACCTCGCCCAAGTGGATGCCGACACGGTCCCGCAATGGCGCCTCGTCGGCCCGGGCGGCGTCGCGGAGCTGGCGCTGGAGCCTCAGGGCGAAGAGCACCGCGTCGGAAGGGCGTGCGAAGACCAAAAAGAACGAATCGCCGGCCGTGCTGATCTCGGCGGCCTCGGGGAAGTCGGCCAGGATGCGGCGGACCGCATCGTGGTGCTCCTGGATGCGGCGGACCCCGAGCCAGTCACCCAGCCGCTGCTTGAGTTGGGTGGACCCCACCAGGTCGGTGAACACGAGCGTCACCAACCCGGTCTGATGCTTTCGACCGAAGGCCTGGACCCTGCCTTCGCCGCCGGCATCAAGGGCCTCGGTATTCATGGGTCGCAACGAATGACCATCATGGGTGTCTCATGTTGTTTTTTTGAACAATCACTGATCAAAAAGACGTTTTCATCGACCTGAAATCTCGGTTGTTTGGTAATGTCGGATCAAACATCCTCGTTTTCAGAGACTTATGCAACCCACGCCCATCAAGGTCCTCGGACTGAGCCCCCAGCAGCGCGCCGACCTGCTCGAGCAATCGGCCTGGTCGTTGAGCTTCACCCGGTCCGACCTGATGATCCTGGTCGAGTTCATGAAGGCCTGCTCCGGCGGCCCGGGCACGGTCCTGTGCAGGGAGGGCGACACCGAATCCTCCATGGGCATCCTTTTGGAGGGGGCGGCCATCGTCATGAAGTCCTCCACCAACGGTTCTCAGACCCAGGTCGGTCGCCTCGGCAAGGACAAGTCGTTCGGCGAGATGTCGGTGCTGAACCGGGAGCCGCGTTCGGCCACGGTGGTGGCCGACACCGAGGTCCGCCTGCTCATCCTGCAGCGCAGCGAATTCGACCGACTGCTCGACACCCAGCCGAAGCTGGCAGCGAAATTCCTGCTCCGGATCGCCCGACTGTTGAGCCAACGCCTCCGCGAAACCACCGGCCAGTTGGCGGAGCACCTCGGCTGAGTCCCGGGTCACGGATCATGCCCGATCCCCGATTCCGGGAAACCCGTTGGACCCAGGTCCGGCGGGCGAAACTCGATTCTCCGGAGGGCCGACAATCCCTGTCCGAGCTCTGCCAAGCCTACTACGAGCCGGTCACCGCCTTCCTGCGTCACACCGTGGCCGACCCGGACACGGCCCTGGAACTCTCCCACGCGTTCTTCGCGAAGCTGCTGGCGGGTGGGGCCATCGCCCGCGCGAACGAAGACGAGGGGCGGTTCCGATCCTACCTGCTCGGGGCCCTCAAGCACTTCTTGGCCCGACAGCGGGAGTCCGAGGGACGGCTGAAGCGGGGCGCGGCGATCGAGCACCTATCGACCGATGCCTCACCGGATGGGCGGCCGCCGCTGGCGCTTCCCGACCCGTGCCAACTCTCGCCCGACGAAGCCTACGACCGGCAATGGGCGCTGACCGTGCTTCAGCGGGCGATGGAGTCCCTGCAGCGGGAATGCATCCACGAGGGGCGCGGCGGATTCTTTGAAGAGGCCAAGCCCTGGCTCACGGGAGATGCAGGCCACGGCGACCAGAAGGACCTGGCCCGAAGCACCGGGATGAACGAGACGGCCCTCAAGGTGGCCATCCACCGACTCCGGCGGAGATTCCGCGACCGGCTGCGCGCCGAGATCGCCGCGACTTTGGAACATCCCGAGGGGATTGAATCGGAGCTCCAGGCGCTCTTTGCGGCCCTGGAAAGAAAGTCGATGAATCCCGGTAACCATTGGCCCGTGCCACATCAGGAAACCGATGCATGAGCCTCTCGACTCCTTCGGCCGGCCACTGTCCGCGATGCGGCTCGGCCCTTGACCGGGCCGCCCCGCATAATCCCTGCCCCCGATGCCTCTTCTCGGTGGCGATGGCTCCCACGCAATCGGATGCGGCAGCCCAACCGACCTCCGAACCCCTCAGCCCGGCGGCCTTGGCCCCGCACTTTCCCCAGTTGGAAATCCTCGAGTGCCTCGGCCGCGGCGGCATGGGCGTGGTGTACAAAGCGCGGCAGAAGGCCCTGGGTCGGATCGTGGCCCTCAAGATCCTGGCCCCGGAGCGCAGCACCGACCCCGGGTTCGCCGAGCGTTTCACCGCCGAGGCCCGGATGCTGGCCTCGTTGAACCATCCCAACATCGTCACCATCCATGACTTCGGCGAGTCGGGCGGATTCTACCATCTGGTGATGGAATACGTCGACGGGGTGAATCTGCGCCAGGCGATGACGGCCGGCCGGTTCACCCCGGAACAGGCGCTGGCCATCGTCCCGCCCGTCTGCGAGGCGCTCCAGTACGCGCACGACCACGGCGTGGTGCACCGCGACATCAAGCCGGAGAACCTGCTGCTCGATCAGCAGGGCCGGGTGAAGGTCGCCGACTTCGGCATCGCCAAGCTGCTCGGGTCCGCGACGGCGGGAGGCCCCGATGCGGCTGCAGCCGACTCGGCACCCGCAGCTGCCCCGCCTGCGGGCGCGGGCTCGGGCGGCCCGGACACCCTCGGAGCCTCGGCCGCGGGCACGCCGCAGTACATGGCCCCGGAACAGCGGGCCCGCGGCCCGGTCGACCACCGCGCCGACATCTACTCGCTGGGGGTGGTGCTGTACGAATTGCTCACCGGGGAGACCCCGAAAACCTCCCTCGAGGCCCCGTCGCGGAAGATCCAAATCGATGTCCGACTCGACGAGGTGGTCTTACGGGCACTGGCCGTGGTGCCTGAGTTGCGCTTCCCGACCGCAACCGAGTTCCGCACCCGCGTCGAGGCGCTCACCGCCCCGGCCACGCCAGCTCCAGTCCAAGCGCCGCCGCAGAAATCGGCGTCGGTCCCATCCCCATACCGGGCGCTGCTCGTGGTCTGGTTCCTCATGATGTTCGCGATATGGACAAGCTGGGATGGTGCCGGAAGTATGGTTCGCTGGCTCTCCCAACTCTTTCGCCAAGCTCCGGTCGTATCCGGCACCTGGCCTCCGGCGGTGCCGCCCCCCGTCCTGGGCCCTCCGGCTCAGGGGACCATCACGCTGGGACAGGTTTCGATTGGGACAGTGCCCAGACTCCAGATCCTCCCGGCTCAAACCCCGGGTGAAGTGGCGGCCCGGACAATCTTCAAGGAAATCGTGCTGGAAGGTTTCACCAACCTCACGAGTTCTCTAGAACCCTATTGCAGATCCCACACGCCGTTTCGACCCGGGGAATCTCTGGAGGTCTGGACGAAGCGATCCGATGGGCAACTCGAATCGGACCATGAGCAACCTTCGACCTACCTGCATCGCGAGAGACGCAGCCAAATCCTCGGGATAGTTTTCCGCCTTCCCAAGAATTTCACAGGGTCCAAGCAAGCTTTGATCGAGGAACTCGGGCTCCAGCTTGAGGGGCGCACACTCCGGCTCCCAGAGGGTCAACCACTGACCCTCTTCGGGCAGACCAACGTCGACGGATCCTGGTTGGCCGGCGGCCTGACCTTTCGCAGGACGTTGCCCGATGATCGCGAGCCGGCCGTGGCAGCCGTTCGGTTGGCAAGCCAGCATCCTCTGGGAGAAAGCAGCATCACGGCCGATTGGACAGGTAACGTTCCTCCGGGCCACGCCCTCGGCCTGCGGGTCGGCGGCAGCGAGGCGGGAAGAGCCCACGTCAATTGGCAGACGGACCAGGGTCGAGATTCCGTCGCCTTCAGAGGCCATTGGCACTGGATGGTACACCACCATGATCAAGGCAACGGCTTCGACACCGCGCCCGCTCTGAAACAACTCGAGGCCCTGGCCGCAAGCGGCCCGCTGCTGGTCACCAACGGGCATCCGCGCACCCTCTTCGCCGTCACCAACGCCCTCGGGGAGAGCTACAGCCTGGCCATCGAACTCCTCAGCGCGAAAGACACGGATCCCTAGACCGGTCGCCTCACGCGCCTCGGAGGACGATGGGGCAAAAAAGCCCTTTGCCTTCGACGCCGGCTTCCGGACTCTCCGGGCGTCTCGTGCAACACCATCCGAAGCATTACTGCGGGGTCTTTGGCATCCATGGGCATCCGAATGCCGCCGAACTGACCTACTACGGTCTCTACGCGCTCCAGCACCGGGGACAGGAGAGCGCGGGCATCGTCACCACCGACGGCAAGGCGTTCAACATCCACCGGGGCATGGGGCTGGTGCCCCAGGTGTTCACGGGCGACGTGCTGCACCGGCTCGTCGGCCACATGGCCATCGGCCATACGCGCTACTCGACCACGGGATCGTCCAACATCGTCAATGCCCAACCGCTGACGGTGGACTGCGCCAAGGGCCGGATCGCCATCGGGCACAACGGCAACCTCACCAACGCCGCCCAGCTGCGCGAGGAGCTCGAGGCCAGCGGATCCATCTTCCAGACCACGGTGGACAGCGAGATCATCCTGCACCTGCTGGCACAACCGGCCCGCGCCGGCCACGAGAGCGCCTTGATCGAGACCATGCGCCGCATCGAAGGCGCCTATTCGCTGGTGATCCTCACCGAGAACGAACTCATCGGGGCCCGCGATCCGCATGGGTTCCGCCCCCTGGCCCTCGGCCGCATGGACAACGGGGCCTTCGTGCTGTCGAGCGAGACCTGCGCCTTCGACCTCATCCAGGCCAAGTACGTCCGCGACATCGAGCCCGGCGAGATCGTGATCATCAACTCGGAGGGGGTGCGGAGCATCCAGGCCTTTCCCGAGCCGAAGCGCGAGGCGTTCTGCGTCTTCGAGTACGTCTATTTCGCCCGGCCCGACTCCAACATCGCCCACCGCAACGTCTACAAGGTGCGAGTGGAGATGGGCCGTCAACTGGCCCGCGAGCACAAGATCCAGGCCGATGTCATCGTACCCGTGCCCGATTCGGGCAATTGCGCCGCGTTGGGATACTCGCTGGAGAGCGGCATCCCCTTCGAGATGGCCTTTGTGCGGAACCACTACGTGGGACGCAGCTTCCTGCAGCCGTCGCAGTTCATCCGCGACTTCAACGTCCGGGTGAAGCTCAACCTGATCGCCGATCTGGTGCGCGGCAAGAGCGTGGTGATCGTGGACGACTCCATCGTCCGCGGAACCACCAGCAAGGCGCGGGTCACCTCGCTCAAGGAGGCCGGAGCCAAGGAGGTGCACGTGCTGGTGAGCTGCCCGCCGCACATCCACCCCTGCGTGTACGGCATCGATTTCCCCGAGCGCAGCAAGCTGATGGCGGCGACCAACACGCAGGAGGAGATCCGCCGCTTCCTGAATGCCGATTCGCTGGGCTACCTGAGCCTCGATGGCATGGTCGCGGCCACCGGGCGACCGAAGAACCAGTTCTGCCTCGCCTGCTACGACGGCAACTACCCGGTCGCCTACGATCCCTCCACCGACAAGCACATCATCGAGCGGCGCCGGTCCCGCGCCGGCACGCTGTCGGCGGAACTCGAATCATCGCTGCGTCAGCCCAGGCTGTTGTGACCGGAGCCCGCCGGTGATCCGGCGGCCGGCGCGATCCCGATGGGCGACCCGACGGAAGTCCCGGTGACGATCGGGTGAAAGTCGGGCTTGCGTGCGCAACCAAAACATTGGATCACCTCCCCGAACCCCAAGAATTCCCACGATGAATCCCACACTTCCCGGAGGCGCCGCTCCAAGGCGGGCCTCGGCATTCACCCTCATCGAATTGCTGGTCGTCATCGCGATCATCGCGATCCTCGCCGGCATGCTGCTCCCCTCCCTGGCCAAGGCGAAGTCCAAGGCCCAGGGCATCCAGTGCATGAGCAACGGCAAGCAGATGGCCCTGTCGTATCAGCTCTACTGCGGCGACAACCGCGACGTGCTGCCCGGCAACCTCGACGGTGGGACCACCCTCGCGCAGACCAACCTCACCTGGTGCGTGGGCTGGCTCAACAACACCGGCTACACCCCGGACAACACGAACCGCGTCATGCTCATGAACTCGCAGCTGGGCAAGTACGCCGGAACCCACGGTGTCTACAAGTGCCCCGCGGACCGTAGCCGCTCCAAGGGCAAGACCGGCGAGGAGCGTGTGCGTTCCATCTCCATGAACGGCTACCTCGGCGAGCGCGGCGGCCCGTTCTCGGCCGGCTACACCCAGTTCAAGAAGCTGTCCCAGATCCAGAAGTCCTCGGGTACGTGGGTGTTCATCGATGAGCGCGAGGACAGCATCAACGACGGATGGTTCGCGGTGAACATGGACGGCTACGATCCGATGCGTCCGACCGCCTACACGATCGTCGACTTCCCGGCCAGCTACCACAATGCCGCCGGCGGTCTTTCCTTCATCGACGGCCACTCCGAGATCCGCAAGTGGGCCGATGGTCGCACCCGCCCGATCCTCCGCTTCGGACAGGCCCTCGCGCTCGGCATCGCCTCGCCGAACAACGTCGACGTGGCGTGGCTGCAGGAGCGCAGCTCGGTGAAGGAGATCAACCCGACCCGCTGACGCAGGGCGATCGGTCATTCCTCGTGGCCGGCCCGATCCACCGGGTCGGCCTTCTCCAAACTCCCGACGATTCCCCTGGAACCCCTCACCGACACCCGCGGAACCCCCTCGATCCCCCGGCGCAGACCCGGCTCGAGGGCTCTGTCGGTGTCGGTTTTGTGTCTGCTGCTGGCCGCGTGCTCGCGTCCGGAGCCGCCACCGGTCGGCGACCCCGCCTCCGGTGCCGGCATCGATCCGGCGGTGCAGGCCCATGTCCGGAGCCTGGCGGAAACGGCAAGGAACCGCCCAAGGGATCCCGCGGCCCGGGCGATGCTCGGCATCGCACTGGCGGCCAACGGGCTCTGGGTCGAAGCCAGGGAAGCCTTCCGGGCGACGGCCGCGCTCGATCCCGAGGAACCCCTCGCCCCGATGTACGCGGCGGTCGCCCTCCAGGAACTTTCCGACGGTCCGGGATCCCTCCGCGAGTTCCGCTCGGTGGCGGGGCGTTTCCCGGGCTTCGCGCCGGTCTGGTACCGGGTCGGCGAGGCCTGCCTGCGTTCGGGCGAACTGGCCCCGGCCGAGGAGGCCTTCTCGAAGTTGGTGCGATTGGCGCCGAAGGAATCCCGCGGGCCGCTCGGGTTGGCGGAGGTGCGTTTCCGGCAGGGAGACGCCGCCGGAGCCCTGCCACTGGCGGAGCGGGCCCTCGAACTGGATCCCGGATCCCGGCCGGCCCTCTACCTGCTGGGCCAGGTCCTCCGCTCGCTGGGCCGGACCGAGGAGGCCAGGATCACGATCGATGCGGGGACCGGCGAGGCGCGGCAACCCATGTCCGACCCATGGGCCGAGGTCGCCCCGGAACAGGTGCGCCTGCTGCCGGGAGTCTTCCAGCAGGCCGAGGCGCTGTCCGCCGCCGGCCGGCCGGATTCGGCCGTGGCCCTGCTGGAACGCGCCCGTCCGTTCCACCCCGACCACCAGGGGCTGCTGAATCAGTTGGCGGTGGCCCTCAATCGCTCGGGGAACCCCCGGAAGGCGCTCGACCTGCTCAACCCGCTGGTCGTCCGGGACCCCAAGGCGGTGGCCCTGCGCATCACGCGTTCCCACGCCCAGGCCCAACTGGGGGAGCATCCGGCGGCCCTGTCCGAGGCGCGGGAGGCGGTCCATCTGGCCCCGCGACTGGCGCAGTCCCATCTGGCGCTGGCCAACGCCCACCTCGCCGCCGAGCAGGATGCCGAGGCGCTCACCGCCCTCGACGAGGCCTCCCGCTGCGATCCGGCCAACGCGGAGATCCTCGTGGAATCGGCGAACATCCGTTGGCGCAATCTCCACGAACCCGGCCCTGCCCTCGAACTGCTTCAGAAGGCGCTGGAGATCCATCCCGCACAGATGCCGGCGCTGCGCCTGCGGGCGGAGATCCAGACGGCCATCGGCGACTCGGCGGGGGCGGAGCGCACCACCGGGGCACTGCGCTGGCTGATGGCCCGGACCAGCACCCGCCCCCGATGAGCCCGAAGAAACCATCCCGCCCGCGACCTTGGCGACGAACAGCGATCCCGCTCGGACTGGCCGGAGCGCTCGCCATGGCCGCGGGGTGCTCGCGAGAGACTCCGGACCGGACCACCGATCCGGTCACGCCCGCCGCCGCCCCCGCAACCGCCTGGTTCACCAACGCCGCGGCGGGCAGCGGCTTCTCCTTCGTCCACCATTCCGGGGCCTCGGGCCGATTCTGGCTGCCGGAGATGGAGAGCGGCGGGGTCGGGTTGCTCGACTACGACGGCGACGGACTGATCGACGTGTTCTGCGTCGACGGCGGATCCCTCGACCCGGAACGCCCCTCGGCGCCCGCCCACCGGCTCTACCGCAACCGGGGCCGATGGCGTTTCGAGGACGTCACGGCCGCTGCCGGACTGGCCTGTCCCTCCGGGTACGGCATGGGCTGCACCGTGGGCGATTACGACGGCGACGGCCGCGACGACCTCTACGTCACCCAGGTCGGATCCAACCGCCTCTTCCGGAACCGCGGCGACGGCACCTTCGAGGACACCACCGCGCGGGCCGGGGTCGCGGTCCACCTGTTCAGCACCAGCGCCGCCTTCGTGGACCTCGATCAGGACGGCGACCTCGATCTCCTGGTGGTCAACTACGTGCGCTGGTCGCCGAGCGCCGAGATGGAATGCTTCTCGGACGGGGGGCGCCGCGATTACTGCTCGCCACGCAACTACAACGCGCCCGCACCCACGGTCCTCTTCCGGAATCGGGGCGATGGGACCTTCGAGGATGTCACGAAGGCCGCGGGTCTCGACCGGGCCTACGGCAACGGGTTGGGGGTCGCCTCGGGCGACTTCGACCGCGACGGGCGGATCGACCTCTTCGTGGCCAACGACGCCACCCCCAATCAGCTCTGGCTGAACCGCGGTGGCTGGCGGTTCGAGGACGACGCCCCGCTGCGCGGCTGCGCCCTCAACTCGATGGGCATCCCGAGGGCGGGGATGGGGGTCGTCGCCGTGGACCTAGAGCAGCGTGGCTGGCTGGACCTCTTCGTCACGCACCTCGTCGGCGAAGGCAACGGATGGTTCCGGAACCAGGGCGGCCTGTTCACCGATGCGGTCCTCCGCGACGGTCCGACCACCGGGAGCCTGCCCCATACCGGCTTCGGCGTGACCGCCACCGATTTCGACAACGACGGCCATCTGGACCTGTACATCGCCAACGGCAGGGTCCGCTTGGGCACCGGTCCCGCCACCGGATCGGTCGATCCCTACGCCGAGACCGATTCCCTGAGCCGGGGTCTCGGGGGCGGCCGGTTCGCCGCGGTCCATCCGGCGGGGGGTACGCTGCCGCCGCTGGAGGCCACCGGTCGCGGACTGGCGGCCGGCGACCTCGACAACGACGGCGCGCCGGATCTGGTGGTCGTCAACCGCGACGGTCAGGCCCATCTGCTGCGGAACGTCGTCGCCGGCGATCGCGCCTGGATCCGGCTCGAGCTGGTCGGGCGCCGCGGTCTGAACCCACGCAACGCGATCCTGCGGCTCGAATCGGATCAGGGCGTCCAGTGGCGGCACCACCAACCCAACCAAGGCTACTGCTCCAGCGGCGATCCCAGGGTCCACTTCGGCCTGGGTGCGGCACGGAGCGGGCGGCTGCGGGTCCGATGGGCCGACGGAACCGCCGAGGATTTCGGGGTGCTCGAGGCCGGCAGAGGGCACCGGATCGAGGCGGGCCGGGGCTCGCCGTCGCCCGGCGTCTTCGGATGGTGATCCGGTGCAAGGGGCCATTGACCCGACGGCCGCGGCCGATACAGTCGCCGCCATGACCCCACGGATGTTCCGCCCTGTCGCCCTGGCTTCGATCCTCTGCCTGCTGTCCGCCGTCGGTTGCAGCAAGTCGGCCGACGGCCCGAAGGCGGTGGACGTGGCCGCGCAGGTGGCCCAACTCAAGGGCAACGCCGACGCACAGGCAAACGCCCTCAGCGAACTCGCCGCCGGCGGGCCCAATTCGGCCCCGGCGGTCAATGACATCCTCCCGTTGCTCAAGTCCGAGGACACGGTGATCCGCCGCCTCGCCGCCTACGCGCTGTGCCAGATCGGGCCGGCGGCCAAGGCCGCGGTGCCCGAACTCAAGAATCTCATGAATGACGCCGACCCGAGCACGGCCACCACCGCGATCAACGCCCTGAACGCGATCGACCC
>JBEGWF010000077.1:0-27157 GCA_041177965.1 Verrucomicrobiota bacterium
GGATTCGTTGTCCGGCAGTGCTCGGCAATTCAGGGGCTCCGGTGTTTTGGTGGTGGGATGGGACCCCGTGCGTTCGCGGGTTCGAGCTTTTTGGCTGCGGGTCGGCTTGATCAGCCCCTCCGGTTCGGCGTGACTCGGGCGAGGGTTTGGGGGAGTTTTCAGGACTATCCACCTCCTCATGCCATCGTCCCTCATTGAGGCGTTCGCCCGCCTTGTTTTCCACAATTCCCTCATGAAACCGATCTCGATCCTCGATTCGTTCACCGTTGCCGGTCGTGCCCTGGCCTTGGGCCTGACCCTGTTTGCCCTTGCAGGGACGGTACCCGCCGCCTGGGCCCAGACGGCGTCGATCCATCATTCACCGGCCTTGCGGGAGGCGGCGCCGCAGAAGGCGGGCGTGTCGCCCGAGCGGTTGGCGCGGATCGATGCCATTTGCGAACAGGCCATTCGCGAGGGGCGCATCCCGGGGGCGGTGGCGCTGGTGGCTCGCAATGGCAAGGTGGTGTACCACAAGGCCTTCGGGATGGCCGACAACGAGGCGGGCCGGGCGCTTAAGCGCGACGACATCTTTCGCATCGCCTCGCAAACCAAGGCCATCACCTCGACCGCGGTGATGATGCTCTGGGAGGAGGGCCGGTTCCGCCTCGATGATCCGGTGTCGAACTGGATCCCGGAGTTCAAGAAGCAGCAGGTGCTCAAGACCTACAACGAGGCCGACGGCACCTGGACCGGCGAACCGGCCAAGCGCGAGATCACCATTCGCGATCTGCTCACGCACACCTCGGGTCTCGGGTATGGCGTCATCGACGGCGACGCCCGCTTCAAGAAGCTCTACGCCAAGGCCGGTGTGGTGGACCTCTTCACCACCGAGCCCGTGACCATTCGCGAGAGCGTGCTGCGGCTGGCCAAGATGCCGTTGCACCACCATCCGGGAGAGAAGTTCACCTACAGCGAGGGGCTCGATGTGCTGGGTTATTTCATCGAGGTGGTCTCGGGCATGCCCTTCGATGTCTTCTTGCAGAAGCGCCTGTTCGGGCCGTTGGGCATGAAGGACACGGGCTTCTACCTGCCGGCCGAGACGGCCGGGCGACTCGTGGCCGTCCAGAAACCCGAGGGCGGGAAGTGGGTGCGCTATCCGGTGACCTTCTACGATCCGAACTATCCGATCACGGGAGCCAAGTCGTTCTTCTCGGGCGGCGCGGGCCTGTGCAGCACGGCCCTGGATTACGCCACCTTCCTGCAGATGTACCTCAATGGCGGTGAGTTGGGCGGCAAGCGCATCCTCAGCCGCACGACCATCGACATGATGATGCGCGAGCAGGTGGCCAAGAACCTCTTCGGCGGCGGCGACAAGCACCACGGGTTGGCCTTCGGGGTGGTCACCGAACAGGGACAGGCTCGCGGGGGCGAGGGCAGCGCCGGCACCTTCGACTGGGGCGGGTATTTCAACACGCAGTACTTTGCTGATCCCAAAGAGCAGATCCTGGGAGTGCTCATGAAGCAGACCCAGGGTGGCGACGACAACACCGGTTGGAAGTTCCGCCAACTCGTCGGGCAGACCATCGATGACTGAGGTGCATGAGCCGCGGTTCGGAAGTCGGCCCATGAGCCGGATTTCCGCTTGGGTCGTGGGCCGGGCGATGGGGTTCGTGCGATGGCAGGCGATCGTCGTGGGTGTCCTATTCTGCGGAATCGCGCCGCTACGGGCCGGATCCACGGAGGCCGTGCTGGAGGACTTCGGTTGGGCTCCCGACGCGGCAGGGCCACCACGGATACTGGTCTCGACGACCACGACCGGGGAGACGTCGACGAATGCTCCCGTGCGGCCAGCGTTTCGGGCGGTCCCGGGGCGGTCGGGCCAGGCCGGTCGAACGCCGCCGCTCGGGCTGGTTCCGCTGTTCACCGTCGAGACCCAGGGTCGTACCGAACTGCGCCGACTGCCCGCCCGGGGGCAGGAAAGCTTCAGCGATCCGTTGTTCTTCGCGTGGCCGCCGCGTTCGGAGTCCGAGGCCGGTCAGGTCGCCGGACGCTGGGAAGCCCTGGCGATCCGCGAGGACCGTTCGCGCCATCGGTTCGCCCTCGAATTGGCCGTCGCGGCAGGCCGCGTGTCAGCCCGCTTCGATCCGGACACCGATTATCGGTTCGCTCATTTGACGGAGGGTCGGTGGCTCAATCGACGCCTCGATCTGCGGGTGGAGTACCTCAACGACCGATACCGTTTGTCGGTCGAACGTCGGAAGGATCGGTGGATCGGCACCTGGCGGCTCGACGACGATTCCGCCTCCGGCCCGCTGGAACTGTGGCGGGAGGCCCCGGCGACCACGGCACCACCCCGCCACGACATGGTCGCCCTCCACGAATGCCGCATGGCGGACACCCCGGAGCGGATCTACCGCTTGGCCGACGATCCTTTGCCTCCGGGCTGGAGTCGGGTGTCTCCGCCGCTGTGCGAGGTGTGGAGGCCGGCGGCCCGGCCCGGCCCACGCCCCGAGGGTTCCAGGAGTTCTCGGAGTTTTGGCAAGCGTTGAGCGGGCGAGGCTCGTCCGGGCCTCGGGTTATTCGACGATCAGTTCTCCGCGCATCAGTCGCCAGTGGCCGGGGAAGGTGCAGAGGAAGGGATAGCGTCCCGGGGTCTTCGGCGCCGTGAAGGTCAACTCGGCGCGGCCCTTGGGGTTCACCAAGGGCGTGGCCTGGAGCACCTTCGGCGAGACCGGCAGGTAGCCCTTGGTCATTCCCTGCGGGTCGGCGGCCATGCGGTCGGCGAGGGCTCCCACCTCATCGGCGGCACCGGAGTCCACCAGCACGAGGTTGTGGGGCATCAGGTCGGGGTTCTCGAACACGAGCCGTACCGGTGCGCCGGCGGCCACCCGCAATTCCTTGGGCACGAACCGGAGGCCGGCCGCCGCCTGAATCCGCAGGGTGTTTCCCGGGCCATTGTCCGACGACTCCCAGGCCGTGGCCAGGCGCCCCAGACCCGTGGCGTCCTCGGCCAGACGGGTTCTGGGCAGGGGAGCCCCGAGCGGATCGTACAGGAAAACGCCCGGAGGCCGGCCGCCCAGGTTGCGGAAGAACACCTCGATGAGGTTGACGCCCGGCTGCAACTCCAACTGGACCTGCTGTTCGCTGCTCCACTGCGAATCGTGCGACAGCAGTTGCACGCCGTTGACCGTGATGTCGAGGAAGCCGTGCTTCACCGACAGGGTCGCCGGTTGGGCGATCTCGCTCTCGACGAATGTCCGATAGAGTCCTGCCCCGGTCCGGGCGGTGTCGCCCGAGTTCGCGTTCCAAGCTCGGGGTGCGGAGTTGCCCTGGGCACCCAACCACTGCCAGTGGCGCAGTCGGGTGCTCGGGGCGATCTCCAGCACGGGCACGCTGCGACCCCGGGCGGGTTGGGTTCCGTGCCGGAGGTCGGCCACCATGCGCTTCACGTCGGCATGGGTGTCGGGGACGGCGTAGAGGGCGCGCTCGACCTCGGGCATCTTCGGGCGCAGATGGGCCACCGCGTCCACCGCCTCCATCTGGACCCGCGGGTGCGGATCGGCGCCTGCGGTGTGCAACACGTCGGTCACGCCCGTGAGGCGGTCGGCCTGGTAGCGGGTCAGTCGCACGGCGGCCGCGCGATGCAGGGGCGATCGGGACATGCGCAGCTGATCCAGCCATGCGGGCCGCACTTCGCCGAAGCTCTCGGCCACGAACAGCGCCTCGAGCAAGGCCTGATCGTCGTCCCGGTGGTGTTCGACCCAGCGGTCCAGCGCCTTCAGGCCCGCGGGCCCGCGGCGACGCAGTTCCAGGCGGGCATGCTTGCGGACCAGGTCCTGCCGGTGCGTCAGCAGGTCCAACAGGGCGGGCATCTTGGCTCCTTCGATCCGCGGCCATTCGGTGACCACGGGCCGGGAGCTGTGGATGATGCGCCAGATGCGGCCCTTCTGGTGGTTCCAACGCACATCGCGCATGGGGTGTTGGGCGTGACCGATGATGGCGCTGGCGAAGTCCGAGACATAGAGGGCGCCGTCCATGCCGAACTCCACATCGACCGGTCGGAAGGCGGCGTTCTTCGACGACACCAGGTCCAACCGACCGCTGCCGCGCACCATCCCTTGGTTGAAGTCGTATCGGGTGAGCGACACCACATAGGGTCCGACGCAGGCGGCCGAGGCCATGCCCTGCTGGTAGTCGTCCGGGAAATTCGGGCTCGAGATGCTCGCCGCGGCGCTGCCCTTGCCGTAGCCCACGGTCACGGCATGGGCGAAGGGGTGGTAGATGCCCAGCGGGGTCCAGGTCAGCGGCAGCCCGTCGAGGACCAATCCGTCGCCGTACATCTGGAAGACGTTGCCCGTGCGGTCGAAGGTCACCTTCCACGGGTTCGGAGTGATGCTTTGCCATTCGGGTTCGATGCCACCATTGCGGGGATTCATCCGGTAGGTCGTGGAATCGACCCCGCGCACCGGTCCGAACGGCGTCTCGAATTGCGAGCGATGGAACACGCCGTCGCAGAACCAGACGGCCCCGGTGGGATCGGTGGCCATCATGCCGCCATGGTGCGAGTCGGTGAGATCGAGTCCGCGGAGGCGTTCGATCTTGCGGTCGGCGCGGCCGTCGCCGTCGGTGTCCTGCAGCAGCCAGTGGCGCGATTGTTCGGAGACCAGCACGCCGTCGGCCGTGAAGGCGACTCCGTCCAGCGCATCGAACCCGGAGGCGAAGACGGTGAGCTTGTCGGCCGTGCCGTCCCGGTTGGTGTCCTCGAGCACCACGAGTTGGTCTTCCTGGGGCTGACCCGGAATCGTGTGCGGGAAGCTGGGCATGGTGACCACCCAGAGTCGGCCGCGGGCGTCGAAGGCGATTTGCACCGGGGCGCGCAGTGCGGGGAATTGCTCCTCGGAGGCGAAGAGGTTCACGGCATAGCCGGGGGCCACCTGGAACCCGGCCTGCATCTCCGCGGGGGATTTCACGATGCCCACGCTGTGGGTGGACCCGCCCGACTCGGGCACGGGCGGCGGGGCCAGTGCGATGAACGGGGCGTCGGCGAACCGGGCGCTCGGGCTCGTGGCCAGTCGCTGCACCAGGGCATCGGCCTTTTCGATGCGCTTCAGGTAGAGGGGGATCTCGGCCTCGCGTTCCTCGGCCCGTTTGCGCTGGCCGTAGTAGAGGATGCCGTTCTTGGGGCGTACCACTTCGGCGACGAAATGGGCCAGTTGCGACGAGGCGGCCGCGACCTCCTTCAGGCGGGCGGGCTGGACCCGATCCAACGCGGGTTTTTCGACAAGGGCCTCGGCGACGATCCGGGCGATGAGGCGGTTGCCGGAGTCGTTGAGATGGAGCCCGTCGGTGGTCAGAGGTTTCTTGGCGGACAGATAGGCCGCATGGCTCGGGCCGAACAGATCCACGAAGACGGCTCGATGGGCGGTCGCGGCTTCGCGCAGGGCTTGGGTGTATCGGGCGAGGTCCGCGTTGCGGGCCTGGGCGTCGGGCCCGGGGTGCCCGGGTTCGACCGCGGTGGGTGACAACACCACGATCCGGGCCTGGGCATGCAGGCGCTCGAGTTGGCCCAGCAGCACCTCCACCTGGGCCCGGAACTCCGGCAAGCCCGCGTCGCCGGCGAAGGCCTCGTTCATCCCGTAGCCGACCACCACCCCCCGGGCCGGCCACAGACCCACCAGGGATTTCAGGTGGTCGGCGTAGCCCTCGGCCCGAAGGCGATGCCCGACCTCGTCTCCGGTCCAGGCGAAGCTGCGGAAATGCACCTGCCGGTTCGTGTCGGCCAGATGGATCCAGCCCTGCAACTCACCGTGCTCGAGCAGGCGCTCGACGAGGGAATTGCCGTGGAAGACCAGCGTGTCGTCGCGGCCCAGCGAGAGGGGGGCCGATGGGCCGGGAGCCGAAGGGGAGCGTGTGGGCACGCCTTGGCCGAGGGCGGAGCCGCCGGTGGCCAAGGCCCCGATGATGCCCCACGAGAACAGGAGTCGTTGGATCCGGTGCATGGAATGCCCCGAGGGTCGGGTTTCGGGTCCGGCCTGCAAGGACGGAGCGGACCTGAAGCGGGCAGGTCGTGAGGGACCGGGTTCCGTCCGTGATCAGAACGTCTCGAGCGTGTCACCCACGCGCAAGACGGCCCCGGCTCCACGGATGAGGATCAGGTTGTGCCCGAAGAGCGGCGAATCGAAGCGCGGATCCATGCGATAGCGGGCCAGGGTTCGCAGGGGTTCCGGACCGCGTCGGGCCGTCTGCTGATCGGTGGTGGTCATCACGCAACGGATGCACGGTTTGACCCGGGCGAATTCGCAGGATTCGGTCCTCAATGTCGTTCCCTGATCCTCGGAGCCCACGCCGCCTCCGGCGATGACGAGGTTCGGTCGGAACCGGTCCATCCGCAGATCCGAGCCGCCACCGATGCGTTGGTTGAGGTCGGCCAGGGATTCCTCCGAGGCCACCAAGAACGGGTAGCCGTCGCTGAAGTAGTTCTCGGCCTCCCGCGATCCGGTCCATTCCTTGGAACTCAGGCGTCGCCGCGTGGGATCCCAGCGGACCAACCGCGCGCGCTGTTCGAGGCACTCGCTGAACCAGGCCGCCGCGCGTTCTCCCTCGTCGAGGGCTTCGGTGGTATGCCGCCACACCGAGACGGGGATCGTGGGTTCGAAGGGGCTGCCCGCGGGCCGGAACCGGGGAACCGTGAGGGGTTCCATGCCGGGGGCACGCAGTTCCAGCGCGTCGGACGTCAGGGCTGTCTCGACCAAGGCCATGCGGGGTGTCTTCCGCTGGGTGATGAACGTTCCCTCCTCATCGACCACCATCCACTCCCGGTCATGGGCCAACCCGTGGGGCGTCACCAAGGCCTCCCGGAGCGGGATGCCCCGGCAGGATTTCACCGGATACACCACCAAGCCCGTCAGGCGAACCGTCTGAATCATTCCCCAGACTCCGCCGAGCCTGCGCCGATGGCAAACGATCCGAGAGCCTGGCTCCCGCCTCGGGTAGGCGAATCCCGCAGCCAAAAGCGTCGAGTTTGGCATTTCTCGCGTCGGGGAAGTCCGGTTGACTCTGGCCATGTTGTTGACGCCGTCGGAACTCGACAGCCTGACGCGCCTGATCCACCGGTCTCCGCATACCCTGCTGGGCATGCATCCGCTGGGCGATGGCACCGGTGTGGTCGGGCGGGCGATGATCCCCGGGGCCGTGGCGGTGCAACTGGTTCCGGTGCACGACCGATCCCGCCCCGCGTTCGATCTGCTGCGCTTGGGTGCCACCGACGTCTTCGAGGGAGTCCTGAAGACCGTCTCCCAGGTGTATGCCTACGACCTGCGCATCCAGTGGGCCGATGGTTCGGTGAGCCAGGGTCGGGATCCGTACTCCTTCTGGCCCACCGTCTCCGACAACGACCTCCATCTTTTCGGGGAGGGCAATCATCTGCGCGTGTACGAGGCCCTCGGGGCCCGGGTGCTCACCCTGGACGGGGTCGTCGGTGTGGCGTTCTCCGTGTGGGCGCCCAGCGCCCAGCGCCTCTCTGTGGTCGGCGATTTCAACGGATGGGACGGCCGCCGCCATCCCATGCGCCAACTGGGTTCCAGCGGCGTCTGGGAGCTCTTCGTTCCCGGGGTTCGGGAGGGGGCGCTCTACCAGTTCGAGATGGTCGATGCCCGCGGGCGCCTGAAGGTGAACACCGATCCCATGGGCACGGCCTTCGAACTGCCCCCGCGCCGCGCCGCCGTGGTTTGCGATGTCCGCAGGTTCTCGTGGAACGACGGGGCATGGATGGAACGCCGACGAAACTCGGATCCATTGCGTTCCCCCATGAGCATCTACGAGCTGCATGTCGGCTCGTGGAAGAAGAAATCGGCCGGTGAATCCCTCGGCTATCGGGAGTTGGCCGAGCCGCTGATCGATTATCTCCGGACCACCGGGTTCACCCATGTGGAATTGATGCCGGTGGCCGAGCATGCCTTCTACCCCAGCTGGGGATACCAGGTCACCGGCTTCTACGCGCCCACCAGCCGGTACGGCACGCCGGAGGATCTGCAATACCTCATCAATGCCCTGCACACGGCCGGCTTCGGGGTGATCATCGACTGGGTCCCGGCCCATTTCCCGAAGGACGACTGGGCCCTGGCCCGCTTCGATGGCACCGCCCTCTACGAGCATGAGGATCCGCGTCAGGGCGAGCATCAGGACTGGGGCACGCTGATCTTCAACTTCGGCCGCCACGAGGTCTCCAATTTCCTCATCGCCAACGCGCTGAGCTGGTGCGACCGCTATCATGTCGATGGTCTGCGCGTGGATGCCGTGGCCTCCATGCTGTACCTCGACTATTCCCGCAAGGAAGGCCAGTGGATCCCCAACCGGCACGGCGGCCGCGAGAACCTGGAGGCCGTCGAATTCCTCCGTCGGTTCAACCATCACGTCGGCGTCGAATTCCCCGGCGTGGTCACGGTGGCCGAGGAAAGCACGTCCTGGCCCATGGTCTCGCGGCCGCCCTGGATCGGCGGTCTCGGATTCACCCTGAAATGGAACATGGGTTGGATGCACGACACGCTCGGCTATTTCGGCCGGGACCCCATCCACAGGCGTTACCACCAGAACGACCTGACCTTCGCCATGCTCTACCACGGGCACGAGAACTTCGTCCTGCCCCTCTCGCATGACGAGGTGGTGCACGGCAAGGGATCCCTCCGTCGGCGCATGCCGGGCGACGATTGGCAGGCCTTCGCCAACCTGCGAACGCTGCTCGGCTACCAGTGGTTCTTCCCGGGCAAGAAGCTGCTCTTCATGGGCGGCGAACTGGGCCAGTCCTCGGAGTGGAACGTCAACGGAGAGGTCGACTGGGGACTCCTCGCGCAGGGGCCCTATCATGCCGGGGTCCAGCGCTGGGTGAGCGACCTCAACGCCGTCTATCGTGCCGAGCCGGCGCTCTGGCGGAGCGACTACGAGGCCGAGGGCTTCCAATGGATCGACACGGGAGACCATCCGAACAGCGTGCTCAGTTTCATCCGCTCGGACCGGGAGACCGGGTCCTGCGTGCTGGTCCTCCTCAATCTCACGCCGACCATGCATGGGTCCTACCGCATCGGATTGCCGCAGGCGGGTCGATGGGTGGAGTTGCTCAATTCCGACGCCGGCGTGTACGGCGGTGGCAACCAGGGCAACGCCGGAGGGGTGGAGGCCGAACCGATCGCCTGCCATGGCCGGCCCCAATCGGCGGAGTTCGTCCTGCCACCCCTGAGCGTCTGCGCCTTCCGTTCGTTGCCGAGGTGATCCCTCCCGTCGCGGCTTCCCTGTTCCGGGGATGGGCGTCGTTGCGACAGGCGGCGTTGTGCGATTGATCGGAGGGTCGATCGTTGGGATGCTGTCGTCGGTCGATTGCCCGATGGCCCTCGTTTCCCAAAGCACCCTGGAGCAGATCCGCGCCGCCAACGACATCGTCGATGTCATCGGCGCGCACGTGCCGTTGAAGCGCAACGGCGCCAACTTCGTTTGCCTGTGCCCGTTCCATAAGGAGAAGTCGCCGAGCTTCAATGTGAATCCGTCGCGGCAGATCTTCCGCTGCTTCGGCTGCGGGAAGGGCGGCGACGTGTTCAGCTTCGTCAAGGAGTACGAAAACCTCGACTTCATGGACGCTGTCCGGCGTCTGGCGGAGCGGGCGCGGATCCCGTTGGAGATGGACAACGATCCCGCCGCCCGGGACCAGCGATCGATCAAGGATCAACTGCTCAAGCTCCACGAAGCCATCACCCAGCGTTGGCAGCAATGTCTGGCGGGGGAAGCGGCGGGGCAGGTGGCGCGCGATTACCTCGAGCGCCGCGGGGTCTCCTCGGACGCCATCCGCGAATTCCGCATCGGTGCAGCTCCCGAGGCCTGGGACGACACGGTGAACTGGGCCAAGTCCAAGGGATTCCCGCCGGAGTTGTGCGAGGCGGCCGGGCTCATCCTCCGTCGTGATTCCGGAGGTTGGTACGACCGTTTCCGCGGCCGGTTGATGTTCCCCATCTGCGATGAGCAGGGCCGGGTGATCGCCTTCAGCGGACGGGTGCTCCAGGGCGACGAGAAGCAAGCCAAGTACGTCAACTCGCCGGAGACGCCCATCTTCAGCAAGGGGCGGGTGCTCTTCGGATTGGACAAGGCCAAGCGGGCGATCCTCGATGCCGGGAAGGCGATCCTCGCCGAAGGGCAACTCGATACGATCGCCTGCCACGCCGCGGGCATCCGCAACGTGGTGGCTCCGCAGGGCACCGCCTTCACGGCCGACCAGGCCCGGGTGCTCAAGCGCTATGTCGACGAGGTGGTGCTGTGTTTCGACGGCGACAAGGCCGGCCGCAACGCCGTGATCCGCGCCCTGGACCCGCTGCTGGCCGCGGGTCTGGCGATCCGCGTGGCCAGCATCCCTCCTCCCGACGATCCGGATTCCTGGATCCGGGCGCATGGTGCCGAATCCTTCCGCACGTTGCTGGATCGGGCTCAGGGCGTCTTCGATTTCCACCTGCAGGGCCTGTGCTCGGAGAACGACACGGCCTCGGATCGTGGGCGCCTGGTGGTTCTCCGATCGATGGCCGAGGCGGTCCACAAGACCGGCAATGCGGTGTTGATCGACACCTATGCCCAGCGGACTGCGCAACGGCTCGGGGTGGATGTCCAGGCGGTGCGCGCCGAGTTCCGCAAGCAGGCCGCCGGGACGAGACCCCGGTTCGAGCGGGTCGACGACGAATCTGTCGCCGAAGATGGGGCGACCGCGGCGGCTCCGGAGCGACCCGGAGCCAATGAACTGTGGTTGCTCAAGTACGTCTTCGTGTCGACCGAGCTGCAGCATTTCGCCGCGGTCCATCTCGACCCGGACTGGGTCCCGAATCCGGTCGTCCAACGCATCCTCGCTGTGCATTTCCAGACCGGTGGTGATGTCGCGGGCCTGCTTGGTCGGTTCGAAGGTGACACCTTCGCCCAGTCGCTCATCGCCGAGGCGGCCACCGAGCAGCGGGAGATCCCCGAGCCGGAGCGTCAGTTGGCCGATGTCGTTCGTCGTCTGCGGGACACCTGGCTGGATCGCCAGATCGCGCTGGGCAATGGACGGCTGGCCGACCCTTCGCTGGGGGATGGAGAGCGGATGGCGGTCCTGGCCGAACTCCAGGCATTGCGCCAGCGGAAACGCTCCCCATTGGAGCCGATCGCCTGAACCCGGGTGGTTGAGCCGTTCGACGGAGGGGGACACCCAAGCGCCGAATTCCTCGCCGCCCGTGATATCTCACCGAATCTCGGTTTGACACGCGCAGGGGGAGTCGCTTCCATGAGATCTCCTGTCGGCGCGTTCGTCTATCGGCTAGGACACGGCCCTCTCAAGGCTGAAAGACGGGTTCGATTCCCGTACGCGCTACCACTCCCTCGCCCTCTCCGGCGCCTCCGTCTTCCGATACATCTATTTGCGGCTTTCCCGCTTTATCGGTGGTTCGACCCCTCTTGGCCTTCACCGATCCCGTTCCCATCCCGCGGGTTTCCAGACACCGTCGACGCCCCCGGCACCCGTCGCTCCAACCGTTCGACAACGGCCCTTCGACCTCCCGTGGTGTCCTTCATGACGAACGCCGCGGATGTCCGGCCCCGCCAAATCGGGATCGTCACGGCCAAACCGGTTTCCAGGAGGTTCTGAAACATGGGGAATCTGTTGCGCGGTCGGGTCGATGGATGAGAGCGTTTCATCGTTTTCGAAACGATCCATGAAAAAGGTAGAAGCCATTATCAAGCCCTTCCGACTCGAGGATGTGAAATCCGCCCTCCAAGCCGCCGGTCTGGTGGGAATGACCGTTTCTGAAGTGAAGGGCTTTGGACGGCAGCGCGGACATACCGAAATCTACCGCGGATCCGAGTACACGGTGGACTTCCTTCCCAAGCTGAAGATCGAACTCGTCGTGTCCGACGCCCTGGTGCAGACGGCGGTGGACGCCATCATCAAGGCCGCCCGCACCGGCAAGATCGGTGATGGCAAGATCTTCGTCTCCTCGGTCGAGGAGGTCATCCGGATCCGCACCGAAGAGCGCGGCGAACAGGCCGTCTGACCAGTATCCGCCCATGAATCCGTTCCGTGCGGTCGCGGGGATCCTCTTCGCGGCTCTCTTCATGGTGCCGGCAGCCTCCGCCGCCGAGCCTGGTGTCGAACAGCGTCTGGCCGATCTCGAGGCCTACGTCCGCAACTCCGCTCCCAGCGGGCCCCTTCAAGGGCTCCCGGGCCCCGGTCACAATGGCTGGATGATGGTGAGCGCCGGTCTGGTGCTCTTCATGAGCCTCCCCGGACTGGCGCTGTTCTACGGCGGATTGGTGCGCCGCAAGAACGTGCTTTCGGTCCTGGCCCAGTGTCTGGGATTGGCCGGCCTGGTGGGGGTGATGTGGTGGGCTTTCGGGTACTCGGTGAGCTTCGCCCCGGGTTCCCCCTGGCTCGGCGGGTTCCAATGGTCCGGCCTCGCCGGGGTGAATGCCGCTCCGAATGCCGACTACGGTCCGTGGGTCTCCCACAATGTCTTCGCAATGTACCAGATGATGTTCGCCATCATCACGCCTGCGCTGATTGTCGGAGCCATCGCCGAGCGCATGCGATTCAGTGCGCTCATGGTGTTCTGCATGGCCTGGATGGTCATCGTCTACTTCCCGGTGACCCACATGATGTGGGGCGTGGGCGGATGGATGAACGGACTGTGGAATGCCAAGGCGGCGATCCGGGCCATCGATTTCGCCGGAGGGATCGTCGTGCACATGACTTCGGGTTGGAGCGCCCTGGCGCTGTGTCTGTTGCTCGGGCCGCGCCGGGGTTTCGGGCGTGAGCCGATCCCGCCGCACAGCATGGTGCTGTGCATGGTCGGCACCGGCATGCTGTGGTTCGGTTGGTACGGTTTCAATGCAGGCAGTTCGGTCGCGGCCGACAAGATCGCGGCCAATGCCTTCACCGCCACCACCCTCAGCGCGCTGGCCGGCCTGCTGACCTGGGGTGCGTTGGAGCGCGTGATCCGCGGACGCCCGTCGGTGCTGGGGCTCTGCTCGGGAGCGGTCGCCGGATTGGCCACCATCACGCCGGCCAGCGGTTTCGTGACGCCCACCGGAGCCATGGTGATCGGGTTGCTGGCGGGGTTGTCCACCTTCTGGGCCTGCAGTTGGCTCAAGGCCCGTTTTCGTTACGACGACTCGTTGGACACCTTCGGAGTGCATGCGATCGGCGGCACGGTCGGCACGGTGATGGCCGGGGTGCTGGCTTCGAGCGACATCAATCCGAATCTTTCGGCCGAATGGATCAAGCCCCTGGTCGGACAGTCCCTCTGGTGGGAACAGGTGAAGGCCGGCGGGTTGGTCCTGGTGTTCTCGGTGCTGGTCACGGTGGTGCTCTACCGCGTGATCGACCGCCTGATGGGCTGTCGGGTCTCCGAAGACATCGAAGATCAGGGACTCGACCTCGCCGAGCATGGCGAGGAGGGGTACACCCACTGACGCGGTCCGCAGGTCCGGGTGTTTCCGGTGCGGTCCCCTCGTCGGGGCCGGTTGCTCGGAATCACACCGGCAGCGGCCATCGGAAGGTGGACCGCAGCGGCATTGTTCGCCCGGTGGCCGACGAAGTCCGGGCGGCGGTGATGATCTCCAGGACGTGGAGCGCCTGTTCCGGCGTGGCGAGGAGTTCCTTGCCCGTGGCCAGGCATTCGGCCGCGAGGGCCGCACCCTGCTGCCACAGATAGCCGCCGGGATCCGTCGACCCCTTCACCAATTGCGGGTGTTCCACGGTGGCCCATTCGACCGCCTGGGGCGCCCAGTCATAGCCCACCAGCCCCACGTATCCCCGGCTGCCGGTCACCTGGATCGTGTGCCGCTTCTCGCCACTGCCGTCGTGGCCGTGCGGGTTGAAGTAGTTGAAGCCCGACTGGACGTGCGAGATCACGCCCCGGCCATGGTCGAGCAGCACCATGGCGTTGTCCTCCTCGGTGACCCGGATGGTCCCCTTGTCATGGATGGTCCGCTCCGGGTTGACGATGCTCAGGAGCGCGGTGACCCGCCGCACGGGGCCGAGCAACCCGGTCAGGCTGGTCAAATTGTACACGGCGAGGTCCGGAAGGCTTCCGCCGCCCTTCTCGTAGAAGAACGACGACCAATCCGGTCCCTCGTGACCGTAGAAGGCGTGGGCCGCGGCGAGTCGACCCAGGTCGCCGGAGGCGATCTTCCGGGCCATGAAGGCGAACTGCGGGCTCTGCACCGTGATCGGGGCTCCCCACAGACGCAGGCCGCGACGTCGGGCCATCCGCAGCAGTTCCTGACCGGCCTTCAGGCTGTTGGCGATGGGCTTCTCGCTCCACACGTGCTTGCCGGCCTCAAGCGCGCGCCGGTTGACGGCCTCGTGGGCCTGCATGTCGGTGAGATCGATCAGGAACTCGAAGGAGGCTCCGGCCAACAGCGCCTCGATGTGCGGGTAGTGGTTCGGCACCCGGTAGGCCTCGGACTGCCGTCGGGCCCGCTCCGGGCGGATGTCGCAGACGCTCACCAGTTCGACGAACGGGCATCGCTGGAGCACCGGCAGGTATTGATTGGAGACGCTGCCACAGCCGATCACCGCGGTCCGGATGCGTCGGCCACCGGTATCCGCGGCCTTCAGTACGACGTCCAGCGAGCCCAATGCCAGACCGCCGGCCGTCGCCAGCGTGGCCTTGGTGAAGTCGCGACGGGAGAGGGGTGACGGGGTGGGCGTGGTGGGTTTCATGGCGCAGTCGGGAACCGAGTCTCGGATAACCCACGCCATCGTCTCCCGCAAGCAGGGAGGCATTGGGAAGCCCAACCCCCGAGAAACGCTGGGGCACGGTGCGTCGAAGAAACCCGCGTCGGAGTCGGATCGGATGCCAGTGATCGGACGGGCAGGCTTGGATTCGCCGCTCGGAACGGCAGATCGCGCCGAAGTCAGCGCCCCTTGATGGGCTTGTTCCCGGCCGCTTCCCACGCGGTGATGCCACCGGAGAGGTTGAGCACCTTCTCGAACTTCAGGCCGTCCATCTGACCGCAGGCCTTGGCGCTGCGACCTCCGACCGCGCAATGGACGAGGTAGGTCTTCGACTTGTCGAGTCCCGCCAGCGTCTCGGCGAACTTGCCACCGCGGATGTCGAGGTTGATGGCGCCCGGCATGTGCCCCTCGGCGAACTCCTCGGCGGTGCGCACGTCCAGCACCACCACCGCAGGGTCTTTGCGGAGCTTCTCCCATTCGGCGACATCGACATTGCGGAACCGCTTGCTGGCCGGGGCCTCGGCGGCCGCCTTGGCAGCGGGCTTGTCGCCGGCGGTCGCGGAAAGGGACAGGCTCGCCAGACTCGCGGCGATGAGATGAAGGAGGCGTTTCATGGGTGGGATCGGTTTTGTGAGGAAGGGGTGCCGGATGTCGCCGATGGGCCGTGTCGCGGCCGTGTCGCGGCCGTATCGGCCATGGGCTTCAGGAAAGCTTCCAACCGGCCCGGTAGTCGTGATGGATCCAGCGGTCGGCCTCGGGAACGCCGCGGGCGCGCAACCGCAGCGCATCCCACTCGATGACCTTGCCGGTGCGGAAGGCGAGGTTGCCGAGGTGGCCGATCTCGGTCAGGTGGCAACCGTAGGTCAGCGGGGAATCGGGTTTGCCGACGCCCTTGCACGCGGCGATCCACTCCTCGTGGTGACCGATGGAATCGGGAATGGAACGGGCCGGGGGAGTGCTGCCGCGGAACCGATCTTCAGGCAGCAGCAGGTGGCGGCCGTAGTCGGCCAAGAGCATGCCCTTGTCTCCGACGAAGAGGGTGCCGCCGCCCCACTTGCCGAGGTCGGGAGTCCCGGGAACCTGAGGGCGCTTGGCGCCGCTGTACCAGTGCATGCGGACCGCCGGGGCGCCACCGCGGGCCGGGAAGTCGTAGTGCACGACCATCCAGGGCGGTGCGCAGTGGGCGTCCGGGGCGGGGCCCTCGGCCTCGATGCGGGAGGGCAGGGGCAGATTCAAGGCCCACACGCCCAGGTCCATGTGGTGGCAGCAGAAGTCCGACAGGGTGCCGCCGCCGAAATGCCACCAGCGACGCCAGTTGAAATGGACCCACTCCGAGCTGTAGGGCATGGGCTTCACGGGGCCCAGCCACAGGTCGTAGTCGATGTTGGCCGGCACGGGCTGCGGTCCGGGCAGGGGCTTGGTCTCCCAGACCGACCCGGTCCAGTGATGCACTTCGCGCACGGGGCCGATGACGCCCGCCCGGATCAATTCCACCACGCGCCGGTAGTTGGAACCCGAATGGATCTGGTTGCCCGTCTGGGTCACCAATCCGGAACGGGTGACCTTCGCGGCCAGAGCCCGGGCTTCGGAGATGGTGTGGGTGACGGGCTTCTCGCAGTAGAGGTTGCGCCCGGACGCCAGCACCGCCGTGGCGATCACCGCATGGCTGTGGTCCGGGGTGCTGACCACGATGCCGTCGAGATCGGAACGATCCAACAGGCGGCGATAGTCGGCGTACTTGGCGGCACCCGGGTGCTTGGCCGCGGCCGCCCCGAGACGGTCGGAGTCGATGTCGCAAAGGGCGACGATGTTCTGGCTCGAGACCCCGGCCAGGTTCTCACCGCCGCGTCCGGCCACGCCGATGACCCCCAGGTTGAGCTTCTCGTTCGGGGAGACCCGGCGGGCGGACCGTGGAGCGTGGCACCCGGCTGCCGTGGCGGCCCCGGCGATGGCGGCCGAGCGAAGGAACTGTCGTCGATTGAGGGACATGGTGGAATCGGGGTTGGGAGTGCGTGGGGCTTGGGAGTGCGTGTGCCTTGGAATCCGGGGGCCGCTCACGGCTTGGGCAACGGGAAGCTGGTCCAGCAGCGCTCCATCTCCTCCTTGGAGGGCACCTTGAGGGGGCGCACGATGCGGAAGCCCAGGAACTGGGCGTCGGTCAGGTACCACTTGGACTTCGGCAACTGGGGATCGCGCATCTTCCAGCTCGCGTCGCTGGCCCGTCGGGCGGCGCTGCGCAGAGCCTCCGGATCGTCGTCCCAGGAACCACCGCGGGCCACGTGCGGATATTCGGCGGCCCCCGGCGTGTAGGGGACGTCTCCGACCTTGGAATAATCGGCCACGTAGGCGTCGAGCACCCATTCAGCGACGTTGCCGTGCATATCATGGAGGCCCCAGGGATTGGGCTTCTTCTTGCCGACCTGTTGATACTTCTCGCCGGCGTTGGCGAAGTGCCAGGCGTGCTCGCCGATCTTGGATTCGTCGTCGCCGAAGGAATACCGGGTGGTCGTGCCCGCGCGGCAGGCGTACTCCCACTCGGCCTCGGTGGCCAGACGGTAGAAGTGGCCGGTCTTGGCGGTGAGCCACTTGCAGTACTTCACGGCCGCGTAGTGGGTCATCGAGATGGCGGGGAAGTTCTCCTTGCCCATGCCGAAGCTCATCTCCACGTACGGGGTGGTCGGCCGGGAGACCGCGTCGGATTCCTTGCCGATGTAGGGGTTCACCCCGGGCTTGGCGTTGGCCGGCAGCAGGTCGGGCATCGCCAACCACAGTTCACGGTCCATGCGCTCGGTAGGCACGTTGGTTCCCTTCTCGAGGGACGGGAACTGGAAGAGCTCGTACTCGTTCCAGGTGACCTCGGTCTTGCCCATCCAGAAGGGCTCGATCTTCACCTTGCGCTGCGGACCCTCGTCCTCCTTGCGCTTGGCCTCGCCGGCCGGGCTGCCCATCACGAATTCACCGGCGGGGATCGGGAGCATCTCGAACTTCACATCGGACCCGGAGATGGAGTCGGTGTATGCCTTCATGTCGGCCGCGCTGGTCTCCTTGGCGACCGAGAGCACCCGTGCGTGGATCGCGGCGAGCATCGCGTCGTTGTCGCGGGTCAGCAGCGAGGCCGCCTCCTTCTGGCTCAGGGTGACCCCGTCGGGCCACTCCGCGCCCTGATCGATCCAGTCGCGGATGAGGTCGGTCTTGGCCTTCGGCAGCGGACCGCCTTTCTTGGCGGGCGGCATGAGGTCGTCATGGTCGGCCGGAAGGATCGTGGTGGTGTACACCTTCGAGGCCTCGGCATCGCCCCGAACGACGGCCTTGGAGGCGAAGAACTCGGCCTTGGAATCCATCCGCAGGTCGCCCTTGGCGTGGCCCTCCTTGTGGCAGGTGACGCAGTGCACCTCGAAGATCGGCTTCACTTCCTTCACGAAGTCCACCTTCTGCTTCTGGGAGAGCTTGATGGTCTCGGGCCAGACGGCCCCCTCCTGGATCCACGTCTTCAGCGTCTCCTGCTGTTGGGGAGTCAGTCGATCGCCCTTGGGAGGCATCAGGTCGTCATGCCCGTCGGGAAGGGTGGTGGTCGTGTAGAGCTTGCTCTTGGCCGGGTCGCCCGGCACCAGCGATGTCCCGTGTTCGCCGCCCTTGATGGCGTCGGCGCGGGTCACCATCACCAGATCCCCCTTGGGCTTCTCGGTCCCGTGGCATTTGAGGCAGTGGACCTCGAGGATGGGGCGGACCTGTTTCTTGAAATCCACCGGATCCGCCGCGTTGAGGAGCAGTCCCGCGGTCAGGGTGGTGGTGATGGCGACGAATCGGTTCATGCTGTGTTGTCTCCGGAGAGGATACCGCCGGGGGTGTTGCCGGTGTCAAATGCAGTGACGGCCCGGGCCGCCGGAACCTTCAAGCGTTCGACGGGGTTTCGGTCGGATCGGTGGCGGTGCCGCGCGGTGACCGGGATTCACTGGCCGCCGCCGACCTTCGGGTCGAGCCAGGGCGTTCCACCCCAGTACCAGCGCGAGCTCTTGAGGAGCTCCACATGTCCCTCGCCGAAAGCCACCACGCTCTTGCCGGTGTGGCGCAGTTGCGGGCCGCCCCAGTTCGGGTCGTCGGAGGTGACGCAGCCCCCGCACGGGGCGTCGTTGATGGGATCGTGCAGCACCCAGGCTCCCGCCTTCTCGGGCGATTTCTCGGTCACGCACTTGAGGGGGTCCTTCGCGTCGGCCGTGCGGGGTTTGGAGCCGCCGTCGGTGATCACCACGGTGGCCGCGGGGGAGACCATCCCGGAGTCCTTGGCCGGGGGGTAGTCCTTCACGTCCCAGACGTTGGGCCAATCGCAGCCGCCCGCTTTGAAATTCATCGAGTAGTTGGAGATCATCTTGTCGGGTTGGTCCGAGGCGTAGATGGCCCAGCTCTTCTTGAAACCCGGCGTCTTGGTGGGGCAGATCACGATGTTGGTGGTCTGCAGGTAGGGCTTGAGGAAGTTGAACCAGAGTTTGCGGTTCACGTTGTCGCCCCGGACCCAGAAGGTGGGCGTGAAATACCCCTGGTTGTCGGAGGCGTAGAGGGCCTCGGAGATCATGACCTGCCGCAGGTTGCTCGTGCAGTTGGACGACTTGGCCTTCTCCTTGGCCCGTGACAGGGCCGGCAGGAGCATCCCCGCCAGGATGGCGATGATGGCGATGACCACGAGCAGTTCGATCAGGGTGAAGCCGGAGCCTGCCGACGGGGATCTGCGGGGATTCATGGAGGTTCTGTGTAGACGGAAAGCCCCGGTTTGTCTCCTCCGAAGATGCCCTCGGGCGGGGCTGGTTCGGAAATTCCCGAGGACCGGGCTTGATTCCGGCGCCGCGAAGCCGCATCTCGGCCGGAGGTGATCACGTTTTTGAGAGGAACATTGGTCGAGGCGCTGCCGACCCAGGCGGTGGTGGAGGTCCAAGGCGTGGGATACGAGGTCCTGATCCCGTTGTCCTCCTACGACCGGCTGCCCGCCGCGGGCTCCGAGGTGTTCCTGCTCACCCATCTGGCCATCCGGGAGGACGCCCACCTGCTCTACGGATTCCTCACCGCGGCGGAGCGGGACCTGTTCAGACTCCTCATCCACACGGTGAGCGGCATCGGCCCGAAGATCGCCCTGGGCGTCCTGAGCGGCATGACCGTGTCGGCCTTCCGCGGGGCCGTGGCCGCGGGCGACGTCAAAGCGTTGTCGTCGGTGCAGGGGGTGGGGCGCAAGACCGCCGAGCGGATCGTCGTCGAACTGAAGGACAAGCTGGGCGGATTCGGGTCGGTCGGATCGTCGGCCGCCCCGGTGTCGGGCGGAACGGCGCCCGTTTCCAGGGTCGAGGACACGCGGGGGACCGATGCCGTGGCGGCCCTCATGGCCCTGGGCGTCAAGCCGGCCGAGGCGCACGACTCGGTCCGGGCGGCGTTGGCCATGCTGGGGCCCGAGGCCACGGTGGAGCAATTGATCCGGGCCTGCCTGCGGCGCAATGCCTGAACGGATGAATCGCACGCCCCCATCGCACTCCGGCCATGGCCGCCCCGGGGTGGTCCTCCCGGAGCGGGCCCGTTGGCACGGGCGCCTGGCCGCGGGGCTCATCGCGATCCTGGCCCGCTTGCTGGCCTCGACCCTGCGCTGGCACTGGACGGATCACTCGTTCTTCAACGACACCCGGACGGAGCAGCGGGCCATCTTCGCCATCTGGCACAATCGCTTGGCCCTGTCCCTGATCCTCTACCACCGCCATGTCGCCCGCTGCGGCAGCCGCCGCCGCTTGGCCGCCCTGGTGAGCGCGAGCCGCGACGGCGGTCTCCTGGCCCGGGTGCTCGAACTCTTCGACGTGGTCGGAATCCGGGGGTCGTCCAGTCGGCGCGGCGCGCCCGCGGTGCGCGAACTGGTCTCGGCGGCCACCGAGGGCTGCGATCTGGCGGTGACTCCGGACGGCCCCCGCGGTCCCCGCTACGAGCCGCACCCGGGCGTCGTCTCGCTGGCCCAGCTCACCGGGCTGCCGATCGTCCCGGTCTCGTTCCGGCTGGGATGGAAGTGGACCCTCGGCAGTTGGGATCGTTTCCAGATCCCGATCCCGTTCAGCCGGTGCGAGGTGGTCTTCGGAGAACCCCTCTGGGTGCCCCGTTCCGTCGATGAAACCGGGCGTGAAGAGGCCCGTATCGCCCTGAGGGATCGGCTCATGGTCATCACCCGGGATTGATCGGTCGCGCAGCCTGCGGCCCGAGCGGCGGATCCCCGATCAGTGGCGCTTGAGCCTCTTCCTGGTCTCGGCCTGCAGGGTGTTGACCTCGTCCCGCACCTCGCCCCGCGTCTCGGAATCCATGCGGTCGATGAATAGGACCCCGTTGAGGTGATCCACCTCGTGCTGGATCGCCCGGGCCAGGAGCCCGCCCGCCTTGAACTCGAAGGGTTCGTTCCGGTCGTTGATGGCCCGGACCTCCACCTCGGCGGGGCGGCTGACCTCTCCGTAGATCTCCGGGAAGCTCAGGCAGCCTTCGGGGCCGGAGGTCGGTTCCCCGGTCGGTCGGATCGTGGGGTTGATGAGCACCAGCGGCATGAATGCTTCGACGTCGGCCGGTTGGCCGGAGATCCAGAGCTGGCTCGGACGATCCTTCACGCCGCGCACATCGATCACCGCCAACTGGAGAGCCAGTCCGACCTGTTGGGCCGCGAGGCCGATGCCGTGCGATTCGTACATCGTGTCGAACATCGCGGCGATCTTCTCGCGCAGCGGTTCGTCCACGGATTCGATGCGCGCTCCGCGTTGGCGGAGGATGGGATCCCCATAATGGACCACGGCGAACTTCATTGCCGATGATCCTGGCCCAAGACCCCGCTCCTGGCCAGCCCGGGTCGCTGGTGGCCGCAGAGCGATCCAGGCCTGTTCGGGGAGGGGCCTTCCCCCGGGCTGGCGATCCGGCCATGATCTCCGGGGATTGCGGGATGTTTCCAGGCGCTTGACTCGAACGCCCCGACAGGTAGGGTGAGCGGCTCCGCTGGCGAGCAAGTCGGCGGACCCACAGCGATGAAACGCCAGTATCAACCGTCGAAAATCCGCCGCCAGCGCCAGCATGGGTTCCGTGCCCGCGCGGCGACCAAGAGCGGTCGCGCCATTCTCAACAACCGCCGCCGGGTGGGCCGCAAGCGCCTGACCCCGGTGTGAGGCGACTCGGGACGGCCGGCCCGTCCCCCGCAGCCACCGTCTCCCACAGCCACGGTTCCCCGCAGCCACCGTCCCCCGCTGCCATGCACCCGCCGGAGCGGCTCGGGTTTCCCCGTCGAAGGCGCCTCTCGCGCTCCTCCGATTTCGAGCGTCTCCGTGACGAGGGCCGCCGCGAGGTGTGCGGCACCCTCATCCTGAACTGGCTCCCCGCGGCGCAGTTGCGTCTGGGGATCGTCACCAGCCGGAAAGTTGGGCCCGCGATCGTCCGATCCCGTGCCCGGCGGCTCCTCCGCGAGGTCTTCCGCCAGCACCAGCACGAGGTCGTCGGCACGGTCTCGATGGTGCTGGTCGCCCGTCGGTCGATCGCAGGGTCGCATCTGGAGACCGTGCGCCGCGACTACCTCCGGGCCTTGTCGCGCGCCCGGCTGATCAAACCCGGGCCTTCCGCCCCCGCCGTCCCAGCCCCCGCCGTCCCAGCCCCCGCCGTCCCATGAACCCGATCCAACACCTGCTCATGACCCTGATCCGGGTCTATCGCGGGGTGGGTTCACCCGCCAAGCGGTTCCTGCTCGGTCCCGGTTCCGGTTGCCGGTTCGTGCCGACCTGTTCGGCCTATGCCCTCGAGGCCATCGGTCGCCATGGCGCCGGGCGTGGCGTGCGCCTTTCCCTCGGCCGGTTGTGCCGATGCCATCCGTGGGGCCCTTGCGGGCACGATCCCGTGCCGGCTGCGCCCCTTCGCTCGTCGCCCCCCGGAAAACTCCCCGAATCCCTCCTCATTTCCCATTAGACCATGGACCGCAAAGGTATCGCGCTGATCGCCGTCTGCATCGCCGGGATGTTGGGCCTCAAGTATGTGGCCGACCTCCTCTGGCCCACCCCGAAGGGGGCCCGCACCGAGCCAACGGCGCTGGTCGCCAGCAATGCGCCATCGACCAAGGTCAATGCCCCGCCGGCCACCGCCACCCACGCCGCCCCGGCCCTTGCCGGCGCGCCTGTGGTGCCGCCTTCCATCGGCACGGCCGAGGAGTCGGTCGTGCTCGAGAACGACCTCCTCCGCATCAACTTCACCTCACACGGGGGCGGCGCCCGCCTGATCGAGCTCAAGAAGTACCCGGCTTCGGTCGATTGCAGCGACGCTTCCGCCAAGGGCATCCCCTCCGCCCTGAACCGGTTCGCGCCGGTCCCGGCGCTCACCCTCGGGGCGGGGCCCCTGACCGGCGACGGCCTCTTCAGCCTCCGCAAGTCGGGCTCGACGGTGCGTGCCGAGAAGGCCCTCACCAATGGTCTGGCGGTGTCGCAGGAGTGGATCCTCTCCAATGGCTATTTCTTCGAGACGGTCGTGACGGTGGAGAACCGCGGACCATCGCCGGTATCGGTGCCTCCGCATGAATACGTCGTCGGGGCGGCGACGCCGATGGATCGGCACGATCCGGCCGAGGTGCAGGGAGCCTACTGGTTCGACGGCACGAAGGCCGAGCAGATCCACCGCGCTTGGTTCGCCAACGCCACGATGGGCTGCTCGACGATCGGCACTCCGCGGATCGAATTCACGGGCGGCAGCAGCAACGTCGTCTGGGCGGCGGTGCACAACCAGTTCTTCGCGCTCATCGCCCAGCCGGAACGGTCCCCGGCGGGGGTTCGGGTGGTCGACATGCCCCTGCCGAAACCGTCCACGGCGGAGAGGGACGCCGATGGACGGCTCAACACCGATCCCCATGCCTACCACACCAGCCTCACCTACGTCGGCCAGACCCTGCAGCCCGGAGAGAAGCTGGTCCGCCGCCATACGATCTACGCGGGACCCAAGGAATACCGCCAGCTCAAGACCAGCGAGAAGCAGCTCGACCTGGTGATGGACTTCACGGGGATCACCGGTTTCTGCGCCAAGGCCCTCCTGCTGCTGCTCAACGCGGTCCACTCGCTGATCCCCTCCTACGGGGCTTCCATCGTCGTCCTGACCATCCTGATCAAGCTGGCCTTCTGGCCCCTGACCAATGCCAGCACGCGCTCCATGAAGCGCATGTCCGCGCTGCAGCCGCAGATGAACGCCATCCGCGAGAAGTACAAGAACGATCCGGCCAAGATGAACCAGAAGACCATGGAGTTCATGAAGGAGCACCGGCTCAACCCCATGGCCGGCTGTCTGCCGCTGCTGCTGACCTTCCCGGTGTTCATCGGGTTCTTCTTCATGCTCCGGACGGCGATCGAGCTGCGGGGCGAGAGCTTCCTCTGGTGCTGCGACCTCTCCCGGCCCGACAGCGTGTACGTGGTTCCCGGCATGGGATTCATCCCGCTCCTGGGCATCTCCGGCATCGGCCTGCCGCTGAACATCATGCCGCTGCTGTACCTGGCGACGGCCTGGTGGCAGTCGACCCTGACGCCGGTGTCCCCGCAGATGGATCCGGCCCAGCAGAAGATGCTCAAGTACATGCCCGTCTTCTTCGGGGTTCTCTTCTACAACTATTCGGCGGGCCTGACGCTGTACTGGACGACCCAGAATTTGATGACCATCCTGCAGACCAAGATCACCAAGTCGAACGAGGGTCCGGGAACCGGCGGCGCGGCCGCGGTCGTCTCGCCCGTCCAGACCGGACGTCGGAAGTGATCCGCCTGATTTTCCATGAGTGCCAAAGACACCCTCCTCCAGATGCTCAAGACCCTCGGCTTCGAGGCCACGGTCACCGAGCAGGACTACGAGGACATGCTCCTGCTGGACATCCAGACCGATGAACCCAACCGACTGATCGGCCGGCAGGGCCAGACGTTGGGGGAGATCCAGTACCTGCTCAACCGCATCCTCCACAAGGGGGACGACTCCGCTCCCCGGGTCATGCTGGATGTCGGCGGATACCGCCGCGAGGCCCGCGAGCAGCTCGCCAAGCGGGCCCTCGAGCTGGCAGACAAGGTGCGCCGCTACGGCGACATCATGGAGATGGAACCGATGAACGCCTACGACCGGCGCGTCGTCCATCAGGCCCTCAAGTCGGACCCCGACATCGAGACCCACAGCGTGGAGGTCGACGGCAGCGACAAGAAGGTCATCCTGCTGCGTCCGCGCCGCAACGCCCCCTCCACGTCGCCGGCGTGACCGATGGGTGCATCGGTTCCGCTCCGGAACCCCCGTGCCGGCGTCCCGTACCGGCATCCGGTCGCCTGCAAGGGTGCCTCCTGAAGAGACGTTGCGGACGGAGGCCCGAGCCGTCACCTTGACGCGGGGCCGTCCTGCATCGATATCTGCCCCGCAATCTATGGTGTGCCAGTTCTGCAAGTCGAAGGAGGCGACGGTCCACGTGACCGAGATCGCCGACAACAAGGTCAAGAAGGTCGACGCCTGCGCCGCCTGTGCGAAGGAGAAGAACTACAACGACCCGGCGGCCTTCGCCATCGCCGACCATCTCCTCGGTCTGGGCGCCGCCCAGAAGATGGAGGAGGCCTCCGAGGCGGTGGGCGTGCTGTCCTGCGACCAGTGCGGTTACACCCAGGCCGACTTCAAGAAGAGCGGTCGCCTGGGTTGCGCCCGCTGCTACGACATCTTCTCCGAGGGACTCGATTCCGTCCTGAAGACCATGCACAAGGACATCCGGCACCGGGGCAAGGTGCCGGCGGCCGCCCAGAAGGCCGCCGAGGGTGCCCAGCGGCTCCAGCGGCTGAACAAGGACCTCCAGAAGGCCATCGCCCGGGAGGATTTCGAGACGGCGGCCCGGTTGCGTGACGAGATCAAGGCATTCTCGGCCGTCGGCTAGACCCGCACCCCATGAGCATCCTCGAGTTCCTGATCCCCGCCTCGGAGGCCTGCCTCCGAAGCGGTCCCCACGACAAGATCGTGCTGTCGAGCCGGGTGCGTCTGGCCCGGAACCTCACCACGGTCCCGTTCCCCAGCCACTCCAAGAAGGCCGACCGCATCAAGGCCTACGAGACCCTGATGCCGGCCGTCAGGTCGCTTTCCCAACTGGGCGCCGACACCTTTTCGGAATCGATGGACCGGTTGCCGGCCCTCGACAAGCAGTTGCTGGTGGAGCGCCACCTGATCAGCCGCGAGCACGCCGCCAAGAACGCCGGGAGCGGCATCGTGCTGAACCGCGAGGAGAACGTCTGCGTGATGGTCAACGAGGAGGATCACCTGCGGATGCAGGCGCTCCGTCCCGGTCTCCAGCTTCGGCAGGCCTGGACCGCCATCGATGCCATCGATTCGGCCCTGCAGGAGAAGGTGGAGTTCGCCTTCACCGAGCGCTACGGCTTCCTGACGGCCTGCCCGACCAACCTCGGCACGGGCATCCGGGTCAGCGCGATGCTCCACCTGCCCGGACTGGTGCTGGCCGAGCAGATCAACCAGATCATCCAGGCGGTCAACAAGCTGGGCTTGGCGGTCCGCGGCCTCTACGGAGAGGGCACCGAGGCGCTGGGCAACGTCTTCCAGGTCTCGAACCAGATGACCCTCGGAGAACCCGAGAACGACATCGTCGAGCGCATCAACAAGGTGCTCCTGCAGATCATCGAGCACGAGGAGAACGCCCGACTGTCCCAGATGGAGAAGAAACCGGCCGTGCTGCTGAATCACATCGGCCGAGCCTACGGTGTGCTGGGCAACAGTTGGAGCATCTCGTCCAAGGAGGCCATGAACCTCATCAGCTTCCTGAGGCTCGGGGTCGACCTCGGCGTCTTCGGAACCACCCCGAAGTCGCTGGCCGACGAGTTGTTCCTCCGGAGCCAGCCGGCGCACCTGCAGTTGGCCCATCCGCTGCGCGACAAGCTCGGTTCCGATGAACGCGATCTGTTCCGGGCCCAGATGCTGCGCGAGCGCACCGCGATCATTCCCAAGCCCGATCCCCAGGCCCTGCTGGGTCGCCGCGAAAGCGGTTCTCCCGAATGATCCGGAACCTCCCGATCCGTCGGGATCCATCCCGAGTGGGTCGGTCGCCGGTGGACCAAGGTTGCGTTGGTGCACGGATCCCGTGGGCATGGCCCCATCTGTGTCGATCCGGCCGTGCGTCGCCCGGTCATTGGCCGGTCATTGGCCGGTCCTTCAAGCACTCCGCCCACGGGCCCCCTGAATTGACGCCCGCCGCCTCACCCAGGGTCTCCCGATCAGGGGTGTCCCGATCACCGGAGGCCGGTCGAACCTGTACCGGGTAGGACGAGGGTCACTCCGGCATCCGGATGCCCAGTTTCTCCGCGGCCTGCATCACGTCCTTGTCTCCGCGTCCCGAGAGGTTCACCACGATCACGGAATCCTTGGGCAGGGTGGGGGCCCTTCGGATGGCCCCGGCGACGGCGTGGGAGC
>JBEGWF010000078.1:0-10638 GCA_041177965.1 Verrucomicrobiota bacterium
CAAACCAGGCGGCTTTTCCCCAGCAATCCACCCAGAAGCCAGGGTGCGGCTTCCCAATCCTCCGCCTCTTGGCGGTGATGAGCCTGAGCACAGGCATGATCGTCGCCTGGGCCAAGGAGTCCTTGAGATCCCAAGAACTGGGACTCCTGCAGAGGCTTTGGGAGCATTTCAGAAAGGGGGATATCCTGCTCGGTGACCGCGGCTTTGCCTGTTGGGGACTTCTGGCGCAATGCCAACGGCGGGGTGTGGACGCTGTATTCCGGGTCCGAGGCAAACTGCGCAGCGATTTCCACCAAGGCAGCGAACTCGGCCAACATCAACGATTGGTCATCTGGGATAAACCCAAGCAGAAGCCACGGACCGTGAGCGACGGTGAATGGCGTCAACTGCCCCAGTCGTTGACTCTGCGCCTGGTGCGCTGCCGTGTGGAAAACCGCGGGTTTCGTTCCTGCGATGTGATCTTGGTAACAACACTGCTCGATACTGTGAGCTACCCCGTGATCGAACTCGGTCGACTCTATCGACGGCGTTGGCTGATGGAACTGTGCCTGCGCAATCTGAAGACGACCCTCGGGATGGAGATGCTCTCGGCCATGAACCCGGAAAACCTGGATCGTGAACTTCGCCTGCACCTTCTGGTCCACAACATGGTCAGGCGGTTGATGTTGGAGACGGCACGACAGCGCGGAGTAACCTTGGGCCAGATCAGCTTCGCCGGCAGCGTTGCCGCCGCACTCGAGTTCAGCCGGGCCATTTGCAGCGCTCGCTCCCGAAAGATGCGCGAGCGAATCTTTCGGGAACTCCTCTCGATCCTGGCCAACGATCCAGTCCCAATACGTCCAGACCGGCGGGAGCCGAGGGCCCTGAAAAGAAGACCAAAACCCTACCAACTGCTGAATTGCCACCGCCGGCTGTTCCAGGAAATCCGCCACCAGAACCGCTACCGCAAAGCCGCTTCACCAAAGAATACCCCAAAAACATTGGCCGCTATCTAACTGCCATTCGGGTCGGTCCCACATATTTACACAAAAAGGGTCACCCCATCCTTTTTGATGACAGGGGAGATACCGTGCTGGCGTGGGCTCCGCGGGACCAGTCCTGCGCCCGCAGGGAAGCTCGGGGGAGGGTCCGCCATGGCGCTTTGCGCCAGAGATCTTGTTGTTCGCTTCCAGAGCGGGCTCCGGACCGATCCCGCTCCCGCCGTGGGCCAGTCTTGCCGTTTCGATGGGCGGCCCGACCCGCCGAGCCTGCAACGGTTAGGGCGGAAAAGGGGTCGGAAAAGGGGTCGGTCCCGCATATTTACACAAATGGGATCACCTCATCCTTTCTGATGATAGGGGAAATACCTTGCTGGCGTGGGCTCCGCGGGATCAGTCCTGCGCCCGCAGGGAAGCTCGGGGGAGGGTCCGCCATGGCGCTTTGCGCCAGGGATCTTGTTGTTCGCTTCCAGAGCGGGCTTCGGACCGATCCCGCTCCGCTGCGGGTTTGGGGGGCTCCGCGGGATCAGTCCTGCGCCCGCAGGGAAGCTCGGGGGAGGTTCAGCCATGGCGCTTTGCGCCGGAGATCCTGTTGTTCGCTTCCAGAGCGGGCTCCGGACCGGTCCCGCTCCCGCCTTGGGCCAGTCTTGGCTCGGGGTCCTGCCGTCTCGGCGGGCGGCCCGTCATCCGCCGCGCCTGCAAGGGTCAGGGCAAGGGGATCCGGAAGGTTCCGAAATCGTTCAACGGCAGCCAGAACCCGCTCTGCAAGGAACCGGTGCCGAGGGTGAGGTCGAATCCGAGGCAGGGGGAGACTTCCTGCCGGCTCAGCAGGGAGAGGGTCGAGGGTTTGGATGCGTTGTAGAGCGAGACCTCACCGGCTCCTTGGACAGCGAGGAGGCTTCCCACGGTCGTGAGATTCTGGGCGGGTGACTCCAACAGCGTGGCACCGACGCGGGCGAATCGGCCGGAGCCGGACAGGGTCCACGTCTCCAGGACGTGCTTTCCATCGGAGCTCTCCGAGGGTCGCCCGAGCAGGGCGTGGGTTCCTTCGATCCACAGCGGGTGCGGCCACGTCTGCGGGAGCGCGAGGGAATCCACCAGGTGGACCTCCACGCCATCGTAGGCGCTGGCGGACAACCATTCGTTCGGGTCCGTGGTCCATTTCACCGGATCGAATCGCAGCCCCACCGTGTAGAGCATCTCACCATCATGGGAAAGGCCGCTCAGCCTTCCGGGCAGACTGCAGGCGGGTCGCACCGTCGGTTCGGCGGGATCCGCGAAATCCACCACGTCGAGGTGATGCTTCTGGACCCAGGTGCCCACGGGGACCTCATTGGTGATCGGGAGTCCGGTCGCGGGATCCCGGGTGATCACCGGGTTTGCCGGCACATACCCGGGCGGCACCAGGGTGGGCATGAACTCCGAGGAGGCATGGCTCAGGAAGACCTTGCCGGAGGCGGTGAAGGCCCGGCTGAAATCGCGGCGGTCTCCGGTGATCAGGTTGAGATCGGATGTCAGTGCGGGGGTGCGCAGGTCGGTGACATCCATCGCGATGAGGCGCCCTCCGGAGTTGCCATACCAGGAGCCCCAGAATCCACCGATTCTCGCGACATCGGCCAGGATCGCCCCTCCCTGCACCCACCAACCCCAATAGCCCCCGCCGCCCGACCAGACCAGCAGGCCGGGCCGGACCCACAGCGGCTTCCAGTCGGTGCCCCACCCCAACGGTCGGGTGGCGATCTCGAGCCGCGCCGTTGTCTTCAATGCCGGAAGCCCCGAGAGATCCAACACCGTGAGCGAGAGGTTCTTGTGGGTCGGCGGCCCGACCTCGCCGCCCGCCTCGGCGGGCCACCACCATTCGGTCCTGCCCTGCAGCACCAGCAGCCGCCCGTCCCGGATCGTCGTGCCGAGGATGGGCCAAGGACCGAGCGGCAGGGCGGCCAGGATGCGGTCCGGAGCCTCGGCCGCCGCGACACGCACGAGGGACTCGGGTGCCTCCCAACCACTGGCCGCCAACTGCAGCAGATGTCCTCCATGCAGGACGACCCGGTCCACCCGCCAGGCCAGTGCCACCGAACCCTTGAGCAACGGATGGTCCCGGTCGGAGGCGTCCAACGCGAGCAACTCGCGCCCCGACAACGACAGCACCCGATTCCGATGCAGGGTGGCCCGCCGTGGCACCAGGGTGTGATCCACGGTGCCGCGGGCGGTGAGGTTGGTGCTTCCCAGATCGATCAACTGGACGCGCGAGGCGTATCCGTTGGTGGTGTAACCCTGGTACGGCACCAGGAGCAGCCCCGACTCGGGCAGGATGCCGAAGGCCTTCTCGTCGGTGTTGGCCTCGCTCCATGACTGGTTCTCACCCACGGGCACACGGCTCAAAAGCCGGGGTTTGGCCGGGTCCTGGACATCGAACAGCGAGACCGCCACCCGCCAACCGCTGGTGTTGTCGACGCCGATGGTGACCAGTCGATCGCCCAGAGGGTGGATGTAGGTGGACCAACCCGGCACCTCGACCTCGCCCGCCACGCGGGGTTGCCGTGGATCGCTCAGGTCGACCACGAAGAGGGGGTCGATCCGCTGGAAGGTGACCACGTAGGCCCGGTTCCCGTCGAAGCGGGTGGCGAAGAGGCGCTCGCCCGCCTTGATGACCACACCACCCAGGAGTTCGGGGGTCTGCGGCCGGGCGAGGGAGAAGTTTTCCAGCACGCTGGTCCACTGGGTGCGGTCGCTCCAACTCTCGGACACCACGCTGAACACGTCCCCCGCGAGGTTCATCTTGAACTTGTCCGCCACCAGACCGCGCGGGCTGATCTTGCCTCGCGCCGTCATCGATCCGTGTTCGTCGGTGATGTCGATGACCTGGATGACCGAGCGCCACCCGTTGGCCGGATCGCGGGTGGCGACGAAGAGCCATCGGTCGGTCGCGGTGACGACATTGCCGGAACCGGCGAACCACAGGGTTCCGCGGGCCATCGGCGTGGACGGGTCGGCGAGATCGAAGGCGCTGACGAGGGTGCCCCATTCCCAGGTGGTCCCCAGGTTGGGATCGCTCGGCAGGACGGGGCGATAGGTCTCCGAGGCCAGGTACAGGACCCTGCCCACCAGACGACTCTCTTGCAGGGTCCCTTCGACCGTCCGCTTCAGGATCATCCGGGGCGGTGTGGCCGAGGTGTCCACGACCACCACGCTGCTGTTTCCGGGCGATCCGTCGCATTCCCGGGTCAACAGGATGGCGAATGGATGGATCAGGTACATCTGCTCGCCGGTGGCCGGCAACGACAGGGTCCCGCGAAGTGCGGGAGCATCCGGATCGGCGATGTCGATGACCTGGAGGCCGCGGTATTGGTTGAAGAAGTAGAGGGTGTCTCCCTCGATCTTCCAGATGTCCGATTCCACGACGGCACGGCCGGTCTCCGAACCGTTGCCACCGCCGGCGAGCACATCCACCGGACCGGGAATCCCCTCGCGATCGGCGCTCCCTCCCGGCGGGCCGAAGAATACGTTGGTCCCCTGATAGAAGGCCGACGGGAATGGTTCCGAGGGGTCTGCTCGTACCCGCAGCATCTCGTTTTGCTCGGTGCGCGGCAGTCGGAAGGTCCAGTCGATGCCGTTCCCGTCGAGTCGGGCGATGGTCCGGGGCACCCAGGCACCAGCGCCCAGGCGTGCGCGGCTTTCGAGGGTCAACTTGCGCAGCCCGGCGGGGACCCGGGCCGTCACCACCACGTTGGTCCCCTCGAGATCGATGCGGGTGATGCGCGGCCGATCCTCCGCCCGGACCTGCGACCCGAGCAGTGACATCAGCAGGATGAGGACGCCCGCGAGACCCGATCGGGGAGATGCGTTCCAGTTCATAAGCGGTCATGACGTTATCCCGCGGGGCCGAAGCCCACCGATACTCCATTTCCCCCGAGCCCCCTTCGGACAGGCTCTCAGCCAAGGCCCCACCGGCCCATAGGCCCATAGGCTCCCCTGATTCGACCCCGCAAACGCGGGCCATGCACCCACGGGTTGGGGGTGAGAGAAGCTTGTTCTGGGGCGAACCGATGGTTTCAATGGCCGACACGGTTCCCGAGAATCCATGACGCCCACCCTCCGATCGTTGCGAGCCCTGGCCGATCCGACCCGCCTTCGGATCGTGGCGTTGTTGGAATCCGAGGAGTTGCCGGTGAACGAGATCCAGGAGATCACCGGTCTGGGGCAGTCGCGGGTCTCGACCCATCTGAGCCTGCTGGCGGAGACCGGCCTGGTGTCATCCCGACGGGAGGGCAAGCGGACCTTCTACCGCCTCAATCCACAGGCCGATGTGCAGGTCCGGGAATTCACGCGGCTGGCCATGCAGGGGGCCAAGGAGTTGCCGGAGCACGAGGGCGACCAGGTCAACCTTCGCCGTGTGCTCGCCCGGCGCGAGGAGCAGGCCCAGGTGTATTTCAACCAGGTGGCCGGGCGTTTCGACCGCAGCTACGGGCCGGGCCGCTCGTGGCAGGCCTTCGGGCACCTGCTGCTGCGGATGCTCCCGGCGATCGATGTCGCCGATCTGGGCTCGGGGGAGGGGCTTCTGGCCGAGTTGCTGGCCCGGCGCTGCCGCCGGGTCATCGCCGTGGACAATTCCGAGAAGATGGTCCAGTTCGGGGCCAAGAAGGCGCGGCAGAACGGTCTGACCAACCTGGAATTCCGGCTCGGCGACCTGCAGAACCCGCCCATCGATCCCGCGTCGGTCGACCTGGTGATCCTGAGTCAGGCGCTTCATCACGCCGAGGAACCCTCCCAGGCCCTCCAGGCCGCCGCGCGGATCCTGCGCCCCGGGGGACGGGTGATGATCCTCGACCTGGTGAAGCACCGGTTCGTGCAGGCGCGCGAACTGTACGGTGATCGATGGCTCGGGTTCGCCGAGAGCGACCTGCACCGGTGGTTGGAGTCGGCCGGATTCTCGGAGATCGAGATCACCAAGGTGGCCCGTGAGGAGCAGGAGCCCTGTCTGGAGACGCTGTTGGCGGTCGGAAACAAATGAGCCGGCGCGGGGGACCGGCGCTGGAAATGGGCGCGGGTTTGACCCGGCGAACCCGGGCGGCCCTCATTCCTCGTCGTCGCCGACGCCCTGCATGCGCTTGGTCGGGCATCCGCCGCGCAACCAGCCGTTGACGAAGGGGTCCAGCGCGCCGTCCATCACACCCTGCACGTCGCTGGTCTGCACGCCGGTGCGCAGGTCCTTGACCATGCGGTAGGGTTGGAAGACGTAGCTCCGGATCTGGTTGCCCCAGCTCACGCTGCCCTTCTCGCCGTAGAACTTGTCCATGTCGGACTTGGCCTGGTCGAGCTTCAGGGCGAAGAGCTTGGAGATCAACATGGTCATGGCCGTGGCCTCGTTCTGGGCCTGGCTGCGCTGGGCCTGGGAGGCCGCGACCAACCCGGTGGGGATGTGGGTGAGGCGCACCGCCGTCTCGACCTTGTTGACGTTCTGACCGCCCTTGCCGCCCGACCGGAAGGTGTCGCGCTGGATCTCGCTCTTGGGGATGACGATGTCGCTCTCGGAGATGTCGTCGATCTCGGCGATGACGTCCACGCTGGCGAAGCTGGTGTGCCGGCGCTTGTTGGAATCAAACGGGGAGATGCGGACCAGGCGATGAACGCCGCGCTCGGCCTTGCAGAATCCGTACGCATTGTGGCCGGTGACCCGATAGGTGACGCTCTTGAGCCCGGCCTGCTCGCCCGGCAGGGCATCGGTGGATTCGAACTCCCAACCCCGGCTCTCGAACCAGCGCTCGTACATCCGCGAGAGCATCTGGGCCCAATCCTGGGCCTCGGTGCCGCCGGCGCCGGCCTGCACGCTGAAGATCGCGCTGCGGCGATCGTGGGGACCGGTCAGCAGCACCTCGAGTTCGTAGGATTCGATCTCGCGCTCCAACCGGGACAATTCGGCGTCGGCCTCGGCCTGGACCGCATCCTGGCCGGCCTGGGGTTCGGCCTCGCCCAGTTCCAGCAGCACCTGGATGTCGTCGGCCCGTTTGCCGAACTGGATCAGCGGTTCGGCCTTCTTCTTGAGGGCGTTGGAATCCTCGATGACCTTCTTGGCCGACTCCTGGTTGCTCCAGAAGGCGTCGGAAGCCATCTGCGCCTCGTACTCGGCCAGTCGCTTGGTGGCCTCGGGCAAGTCGATGAACCGGCGCAGTTGTCCGAGCTTGGACGTGACGGCGTCCAGTTGGGACCGGGTGACTTCGAACATAAAGATCGAAGGTAGCCCGAAGGGAGCCGGGGTGTCGAACCGGGATTCCTCCGGTGGCCTCGGAGCCGCAGCCCGGGGGGGCTGTCGCCGCCCTGCACGTTCGGCAAAGGCCGGTCGGCGGGTCAGGGCCGGCCGCGGGTCGTGTTGGAGCCCTTCGACACCCGCAGCCGGAAATGGACCTCCTCGGGGGTGAGCAGGGTCGCGAAGAACCGCTCGAAGATCACGGGTTCCAGGTTGATGGGGCCGTTGATCCAACGCAGCAGCGCGAAGTTCGAGAAGTGGAACCGTTTGGACTCCACCACGAAGCGCGCCGGGCTTCCGTAGTTGGTCCGGTGGCCCAACTTCCATCGCTCGTAGAACCTCAGGGATCTGCCCGTGATGTCCTCGTAGTTGTCGAAGGAGCGGATGCCGAAGGGGATCCGGTGGTCCGGCTCCGAGTAGAACTTCGTGCTCAGGAAGAAGGGCACCTTGACCGTGATGATCGCCCCGGGGCGGCACACCCGCCACATCTCGGTGACGACGGCGTTGAAGTTGCCCATGTGCTCCAGGATGTGGGAGGCGTACACCTCGTCGAAATGGTCGTCGGGGAAGGGCCAGGGGTACCGGTTCAGGTCGCAGAGTTGATTGCCTCCGTAATCGACCGAATCGAGGTTGATCCAGCCTTCGCGGATGTCGAGGCCGCAGCCGACGTTCAGTCTGCGTGGGGCGGATGGGGAAGTGGGCGTCATGGGTTGTCTGGGGTGGACGCGGCGTCGGTGGGACCGGTGATCGCTGCGCCGCGATCCGGGCGATTCCTCAGGAGGAGGGCGCAGTTCCAGGAGAGGAACTCCCGCAGGACCGGCAGATGCAGGAGAAACCAGAACTCGGGGTGATAGCGCGGCGCCCGTCGCGTGACCGACAGGGAGGTGCCGCTCCGGAGATGGCCCAGGACGCCACCGATGGACGTCACGAACAGATTCGTGCCCGGGCGGTGGAATCGGGGTTTTCCGAGGATATCGTGGACGGCCGGCCCGAGGCGCGGGCCCAGATAGTGCCAGGGCGAGAACTCATGCCCGCCCCAGGGCGACAGCCAGTTGGTCCAGCTCAGGTAGAAGCGTCCTCCCGGGGCCAGCAGCTGATGGGCCCGAGACAGGAAGTCGTTGGGGCGCGACAGGTGCTCGAGGACGTTGGAGCAGATCACCAGGTCGTATTGGCCCAGACGGTCCAGCGGGTCCTTGTCGAGGTCGATGCGGAGGAAGGGGAGATCACGGAATTCGGGAAGCAGGTGGTTCTGCTCGTCGGCGAAGGTCACTTCGCAACCCCGACTCAGGAGTCGCCCTCCGAAGACTCCGTGCCCGCATCCCAGATCGAGCACCCGCGTCCCGGGGCCGATGGGGATGCCCGCCTCCTCGATCCATCCGATCGCGTCCACGGCCTGCATCCGGTAGAATTCCGGATCGTCGCGATGGTGGACGAATCGCCACAGGAGTTGGGGCAGGATCATCGATGGCGCCAGCGTGGGGCACCGGGCTAGCGGTTTCCAGCCCGGAACGGGGCGTCGGTAGGACGCCGTGCGTGTTTCCGGGGTGGAGCCTCGGGGGGCGCTGCGACGATCCCGTCCCGGATCACTGCCCGAACTTGGGGAGGGTCACCGGTGAGGACACGGCGTCGGCCTCGGACGGAGCCTCGTCCTTCTTGGGGTCGACCATCAGTTCGGCGCGCTTCTTGAGCAGGGACTCGATGGACCATCTGCTGACCAGGTAGGTCCAGCGGCCGCGGGATTGCTCGGCCTTGAGTTTCTCCTGCTGCTTCTTGAGTTTCTCGGCGAACTCCTTGTCGAGGCGCTCGGCGTCCTCCTTCTTCTCGTCCTTCCCGGGGGTGCGCTGGCCGGCCAGTTGGGCCTCGGCCGTGAACTGCACGGGATAGCGGTCGCCCTCCTGGGCCTTGCCCAGCTTGACGGTGTAGGTCCATCCACCGGCCGTCTTGATCCTGGCCTGCACCGGGTTGTCGAGACCGAGGGCGGCCGGTTGCCCATCGACGATCACGTCATCGAAGCTCGGTGAACTCAGCAGGGAGCTGAAGGCGCCGGTCTTGGCGGTGTCGACCTTCTCCTCGGGCTTGGTGTCCACCAGCGACCACTCGGAGAACTCGTTGGTCCGGGTGAGGCTGAAGCTGTTGGTCGGTTCGGGGTGGCTCACGGTGATCGACACGGGTTGCTCGATCTTGAACCATTCCTTGTCGAGCCACTGATCGGGCTTGGGCTCGGCATTCGAGAGCGGTTCATTGACCAGGGCCGCGGTCTCGATCTTGTTGTCGACCATGACATACCGGCCGATGGGCCAGGCACCGCCCATGCCCCCGAGGCCGCCGCCGCCGTCGTCCTGACCGCCCTTGGTGTGCTTCTTGCCGAGGATCAGCGAGCGGGTGGGCTTGCCGTCGGCCCCGAGCAGCTCCACCAGCACCCCTGGGCCCTTGTCGGGCGCCACCAATTCGAGGACCGGCAGGCGTGAAGGCCCCACCTGCAGCGGTTGGGTGGCCTTGAGGTCGACGAGCTTGCGGACGAAGTCCTGGATCGATCCGAAATTGGCCGGATACCCGCCGCGCTCCTTCACCGTCCAGTCGTTGCCGGACTTCAGGACGCTCAGTTGGTTGGTGCCCTGGGTGATCCGGACTCCCGTGAGCGACGAGGCGTCGAATCCCGACAGGAGCAACCCGCCCAACTGCGCCGACGACTGACGGTAACCGGCGGACTGCTGGTTGCGGACATACAGGCCGGCTCCGCCCAGGGCGAGACCGACGGCGACGAGGATGGCCAGTTGCTTGGTATTCATTTGGCGTTCGTGCGGTTCTTGCGGGCGATGGCCAGGGCGATCCCGGCGGCGGACACCAGCAGGGGCATCGCGGCGATGTTCAGCCATTTGACCCGGTTTTCGAGATTCTTGACGTCCACGTCGAGGTTGCGGCGTTCCTTGCGGAGGTCCTTGCGGGCCTCGACCTGTTGCTTCTTGAAGTTGGCGATGGCGTCCTGCTGGTCCTTGGTGAGGATGATCTTGGAGGTGTTGCCCTCCTGCTTGATCTGGACGTCGTTCAACTTGCTCTGGAGCTCCTCGACCTTGCGGTTGAGGCCCTCGATCTTGCCCTGGTAGCGGGCCCGGGCCTCGGCCTCCATCTTCTGGACCACCGTGAACGGACGGCTCACCGAGGCGCGGCCGCGGGCGCCGACGAGGTTGACGTCGCCGGAGGCCTGCTCCACGAGGTTCTGGACCAGCGCCAGGTTGCCGTTGCGCGGCATCGCCAGGCCCAGCATCGGGTTGACCTCCACCGAGTAGGCGTCGTTGAGGAAGTCGACGTCGCCGAAAAGGTAGACCACCGTGTCGGACTTGGCCTCCTTGAGCACCGTGGCGTTGGTGTCGCCCGGCTTGCCATCGGGGAAGGCGGTCTTGAACTTGCCCGACAGGC
>JBEGWF010000079.1:0-4869 GCA_041177965.1 Verrucomicrobiota bacterium
GCCAGCGTGGGCGTGAACATCCATTGGAACTCCGGGCTCACCGGGTCGCAGTCCCTCTGGATCGACAACCTGGTCTTCGTGAAGGCCTCGGCGCCGCCGCCGCCGCCCGCCCTGAGCCTGAAGCGGGCCCAACCGGGCCTGGAGATCCGGACCACCGGAAACGCCGATTACTCCCGCAAGAACATCGGCACCACCGCCGAGCAGGCGCCGGCGGTTTCGTGGCGCAACTCCTCCGGCCCGGTGACCTATTCGATGACCGTGAGCGAGACGGTCGAAACCGGTTCCTCGGGCTACGCCGCCAACATCCTTCTGACCTCGGGGCCCGATGCGCCCGCCACTGCCAGTCCGGATTGGAACCATCCGAGCGGCCTCTTCCTCGAAGCGCGTCAGACCGAGCAGGGTGGGTACTCCCTGGACCTCCGCTACAAGGTGAACGCCGCCAACGGGCACGGGGTCCGTTTCACGGAGGCGGGCCTGCTCTGGGCCAAGACCAACAGCGGCCTGACGTCACTGGTGGGCACCTGGTCGCTCACGCTCCAGGAACGGTCGCTGACGGTCCAGGCGCCGGGGGGCCTCTCGGACGTGGTGCAGATTCCGGTGGAGTTGTTCGAGTCCTTCGCGCCGGGCAACAACACCTGGGTGATGTTCGGTGCCCAGCCCTACACCCGGAATGATCGCGTGCTGACCTTGAGCCGGGTGCGCATCGCCGGCGGGGCCGACTTCACCGCGGCCGTGGATCAGGATTTCACGACCGCCACAGCGCTGGATGCGAGGCTGCAACCGCATCAGGAGGGCACCGGTGGCGTCGTGCTGAGGCCGCCGGGCACCGCGTGGCGCGTTTCATGGCCCCTGCCCGATGCGGGCCTGTTCCTCTGGTCCGCCAAGGGCCTGGCCGCGAACGAGTGGGCATTCTCGGGTCTGACGCCTTTGACGCAGGGCGGGGTCCGGACGGTCTTCGTTCCCGAGACGGGTGCCGATGCCGCCGCCGGGGCGAGGTTCTTCCGACTGCGCGATCAGGGGCCGAAGATCACGCCGACCTTGGTCGAGTCCTATGAGGAGTCGCTGCCCAGCGGCAAGACTCCGCCCTACGTCAGCGTGGAAGCCGCCTCCGACGCCGGGGTCACCGACGGAGCCAAGAGCCTCAAGGTGGTGGTGGATGACAGCATGACCTGGGAGTGGTTGGGACAATCGTTCGGCCCCTCGGTCTACGAAGCATGGAAGCGGCATTCCAAGGTCCGTTTCGACATCCATCGCCCGGCCCTCGCGGCCGGTTGGAACCTGGAAGTCCAGGTGGGGCTGAATGCCGATGGGGCGACCTGGACCCAGGGCCAGGTCCTGAATTGGGAATGGCTCAATGGCGGAGCTTCGGCCAAGAAGACGCTGGAGTTCGACTACTCGTCCATGAAGGCCGGCGCCCCGGCCGCCGGAGCCTGGTGGCAGTGGAACCTGCTCTTCCGCTCCGCCCAGGGCGGGACGGTGTACGTCGACAACGTGCGCTTCGTGGATTGAGCCACGCACGGGCGGGCGGCCATCGGGGACGTCGCCCGGACCCTCGTTACGCGGCCACCGCCTCGGTGACGATCCGGGCGCCTCCGGCGATTCCGGTCAGGCGCTCGAGGCGGCCCTCGACCTCGAAGTTCAACGCTTCGTGTTCCAGGCCCAGCAGGTGCAGGATGGTGGCGTGGAGGTCCTTCATCTGGATGGGCTTGTCCACGGCCATCAGGCCGAGGTCGTCGGTGGCCCCGATGCGGATGCCGGGGCGGACCCCACCACCGGCCATCCAGATCGTGAACCCGGCGGCATTGTGCTGCCGCCCTAGGTTGCCCTGCATCATCGGGGTGCGGCCGAATTCGCTGGCCCAGATCACCAGGGTTTCATCCAACAGGCCGCGTTGTTTGAGATCGGCCAACAGCGCGGCCACTGGTTGGTCGGTCCAACGGGCGCGCGGTTCGTGGTTCTTGACCAGTTGGTCGTGGGCGTCCCAGCCGTCCTTGTCGGGCATGTCGTACACCTGCACGAATCGGACGCCGCGTTCGACCAACCTCCGGGCCAGCAGGCACTTGCGGCCGAAGGCCTGCGTGCGCGGGTCGGCGTGCTCCAGACCGTAGCTTCGCCGCAGCCCCCCGGGCTCGCGCTCGGCATCGCCGACCTCGAGTGCCGCCGATTGCATCCGGTAGGCCAATTCGTAGCTGGCGATCCGCGCTTCGAATTCGGCGAAGGCCGGGCGGGCATCGCGGTGCTGCAGATTCAGGTCGCGGATCAGGTCCAGCGAATCCCGCTGGCCTGCGGTGAACTCCGGGGGCGGCAGCAGGTCCAACACCGGCACTCCCCGATCGCGCAGTCGGGTCGGTTGGAAGGCCGCCGGCAGGAACCCGTTGGAGTAGTTGGCCGCACCGCCGAGAGGGCCGGCATCGAAGAGGGTCACGTATCCCGGCAGGTCGCGGTTCTCCGAGCCGAGCCCATACGTGACCCACGACCCGAGGCTCGCCTTGCCCGGCCGGATGTCTCCCGTGTGGAGTTGGTAGCTGGCCGGCGCGTGGTTGTTGGAATCGGCCTGCAGCGAATGCAGCACGCACAGGTCGTCGGCATGCCGGGCGACCTCGGGCATGAGGTTGCTGACCCAGAGCCCGGATTGGCCGTGTTGCGACCACGAGAACGGGCTGGCCATCAACTCGTCCTTGCAGCCGTGGAAGACATTGGCGAAGCGGGTGGATGCCACCGCTTTTCGGAAGGATTCGGGCACCGGTTGGCCGTGGAGTTTCTGGAGCAGCGGCTTGTGGTCGAACGTGTCGATCTGGGAGGGGCCACCGACGAGGAACAGGAAGATCACCGACTTGGCCTTCGGGGGCCGCGGGGCCGGTCTGGGAGCGAACGGATCCAGCGGATCGGGCGTCGCCCCCGCGCCTGCTGCCCGCGCTTCGAGGCCCGCCAGCGCCTGCAGCGCCAGGGCACCGAAACCGGTGCCCATCGTGCCGAGGAAGCGCCGCCGCGTTCCGGTCTGGGGCGTCACGAACATGCGTCACCATGCGCATGGGATCGATCGCCCCGCAAGGGGTCGGCTTTGCCTTGGACATTCGGACGATCGGGAAGCGAGAATGGATGGCGTGATCTTCCTCCGGTGCATTCTCCCGATCTGGGGTTGCCTGGTGTCGCTGTGGGCTTCGGCCGACGTGGCACCGACCGGGCGTGTGGGCAAGGCCTGGGAAGACCCTCGGAATCCCATCGTGCGGATCTTCGGCGGGCAACGTCTGGACCTCTGGTCACTGCGACCCGTGCGGGATCCCGCCGCACCTCCGACGGCCGCGGGGCCGTCCAAAAACGGGGAAGCTCCCTCGCCCCTCGATGCCTGGCTCCGGTCCGCTACCGCCCGGTCGCATCCAGCGGAGGTCCCGGAGGGCGATCCCCGGACGCTGATCCGACGCCTGAGCCTCGACCTCACCGGGCTCCCGCCCACGGTGGAGGAGGTGGAGGCCTTCGAAAGGGAGCGTTTGCAGGAGGCCCGAGACCCTCGGGGATCGGTCTCACGCGCCTACGAGCGCCTGGTCGATCGCCTGTTGGCATCGCCCCGCTACGGCGAGCATCAGGCGCGCCAGTGGCTCGATGTCATCCGCTACAGCGACAGCAATGGCTTCGATTGGGACGAGTTCCGCCCCAAGGCCTGGCGGTTCCGCGATTACGTGGTCCGATCCTTCAATGCCGACAAGCCCTTCGATCGGTTCATCGTGGAGCAATTGGCGGGCGATGAGTTGCTCGAAGGCCCCCCTCGGACTCCGGCGGAACAGGACGCCCTGATCGCCACGGGTTACCTGCGCCTGGGCCCGCACGACAATGCCGCCGGGTTGTTCAACGAGCAGGATCGCAGCCGGGCCGAGCTCCTGGCCGACCTCACCGAGACGACCGGCAGCGCCTTTCTGGGGCTCACGCTGTCCTGCTGCCGTTGCCACGATCACAAGTTCGACCCGTTGTCGCAGGCCGATCATTTCCGGATGCGGGCCTTCTTCGAGGGCGTGACATTCGCCGACGAACTCCCGATCGACCTGGCTGACGATCAGGCGGCGATCCGGGAGCACAATGCGGTGTTGGATGGCGAGCAACGCCGCCTGGAGCAGGCGCAGCAGGGTTTCCTGGAGCCCCATCGCCAGCGCCTTCGGGCCGAGCGATTGGCGAAACTCTCCGAGGAGGAACGCGGTTGGCTGGACATTCCGGACGATCGTCATCCCGAAGCACTCCGACCCCGCGTGGTGGCCCTGCGCAAGCAGGTGGAACCGAAGGATTCGGACCTGAAGGCCCTGCTGGAGGGAGAGGCCAAGAGCCGCTTGGCCGAGCTTGATCGACAGAAGGTGCAACTGACCAGCCGGCGACGTGAGTTCACCACCGGCCTGCTGATGACCGATCAGGACGGGGCTCCGCGCGAAACGCGGATCCTCGTGGCGGGAGACCACAAACGCCCCGGTGCGCCCGTGATGCCGGGTTTCTTGTCGGTCCTCGACCCCAATCCGGCCGAGATCGCCCGCCCGCCCCATGCCAAGACGCTGGGTCGGCGACTGGCCCTGGCGCGTTGGATCGCCTCTCCGGAAAACCCGCTCACCGCCAGGGTCTTCGTCAACCGCATCTGGCAGCAGCACTTCGGTCAGGGGCTCGTGGAGACCCCGAATGATTTCGGCCTCGCCGGAAGCCGGCCCAGCCATCCGGAGTTGCTCAACGGTCTGGCCGCGGAGTTCATGCGTGCCGGGTGGTCGGTCAAACGCCTGCATCGACTCATCGTGCTCAGCGCGGCCTACCGTCAGGCGGTGACGGCGAACGACATCGCTGCCACGGAGGGCGGCTTCGCGAGAACGCCGCGCCGCCTCTCGGCCGAACAGTTGCGGG
>JBEGWF010000080.1:0-77786 GCA_041177965.1 Verrucomicrobiota bacterium
GGCCGCTGACCGGCCGATCACTTCATCGGCACACCGGGTTCCTGGCGACCGTTGGTGGTCAGGATCTGGAAATGGTGCACCCCGGCCGCCAGCGGATGGTCGCTGGTCCAGACGATCTTGCGGTCCCGATTCAGCTCCACCATGGAGATCCCCTGATTGGCCGCATGACTGCCCACCACCGTGTTGCCGTTGGCCAGGCGCTGGGAGCCGCAGGGATCCTTGAAGAGCCCCCCGACATCGTCGTTGGTCGCCTTCCAGACGACCTGACCCGCCGGATTGAACTCGGCCACCTTGTTGCCATGGGTCAGCGACACCAGCGTGTTGCCGTTGTCCAGACGGATGGCGGTGAAGGGCCAGTTCTCGGCGGGCCGTCCCCCGAATTCGGCCAGGTCGGTCCGCAAGGTGGCCACCACCTTGCCGTCCGGGGTGTACTCCTTGACGGCGAAGGCGAGCAGATGGGGCACGAGGTAGTTGCCGTTCTTCAATTGCCGGGCCATGCGGGTCTGCATGTGGGCATTGTCGGTCTCGGGCTGGAGCGGCGTCTCGTGGACGATCGTGCCGCGGCCATCGACCTCCAGCAGGCGCGGGCGCTTGCCCAATTCCGTGACCAGCGTGTTGCCGTTGTAGAGGCGCTGGACGGTGCCGATCTCGGCATTGTCCGGATTGCGGGTGTACGAGAAGACCACCTGCTTGGCCGGAGTGACCTCCTCCACCCGGTCCGACCACGCCAAGAGGGCGTTGCCGTTGGGGAGCACGAACCCGTCCCGGGTGCCTCCGCGGTACTCCCATCGGGCCGCCCCGTCCTCTCCGATGATGGCCGTCTTGGCCCCCATCACCAGATACGAGTGCCGGATCGACGGGGCGGCCTTGTCCTCGGCCAATCCGGTGGTGACGCAAAGGACCAGGATCCCGGCGACGCGGGAACAAGCGAGGGAGGTGTTGGCATTCATGGGAAGCAGGATGAGGATCGGAATTCGGTGCCCGGTTCCCAAGGCAAAAATGGGGCGATGCTCCGGAGTCCATCGCCGGGTTCCGAGAGAGAAAGACCTCCCCGCCCCACCTCTTCGCCCGTATCCTCGCGCCGATTCTCCCGGATGAAACCGTCCACCCTCATCGCCCTGACCGCCCTTCTCGGAGCCACGGTCCTGGGGCAAAGCCCATCCACCGATCCCGCGGCCGGTCTCGAATACTTCGAGCAACGGATCCGCCCGGTGCTGGTGGAGCATTGCCACGAGTGCCACAGCGCCTCGGCCAAGAAGGTCCAGGGTGGCCTCCGGATGGACTCGCGGGCCGACCTCATCGCCGGCGGTGACTCGGGCCCGGCCCTCGTTCCCGGGAAGCCCGAGGAGAGCCTGCTGATCCGGGCCGTGGACCACACCGAGCGGGACCTGGCCATGCCGTCCAAGCGTCCGCAACTCCCGACCCAGGTCCGTCGGGACCTCGCTCGGTGGGTGTCGGCGGGCGCACCGTGGCCGGCGGGCCAGACCTCGGACAACCCGACGAACGAACGCTTCGACCTTGAAGGGCGGCGCAAGGCCCGGGCGTGGCTCTGGGAGCCGCCCCGGCGGCAGGAGATCCCCAGGATCCGCCGGACCCAATGGGCCCAGGACCCCATCGATCACTTCATCCTCCAGCCCCTCGAAGAGCGTTGGCTTCGGCCGGCCGAACCCGTCGGCGACGCCGCCTGGTTGCGTCGGGCCAGCTTCGCGGTGACCGGACTCCCGCCCCGTCCCGAGGATGCGTTGAAGCAGGATCCGGAGGCCGGCACCGAAATGCGCGAACAAGCCGTGGACCGACTCCTGGCCTCGCCCCATTTCGGTGAGCGATGGGCACGGCACTGGATGGACCTGATGCGCTATGCCGAATCGCGCGGTCACGAGTCCGACTTCGCCATCGCCAACGCCTGGCAGTATCGCGACTACCTGGTGCGCGCCTTCAATCAGGACGTGCCCTACGATCGGTTCCTGCAGGAACACCTCGCGGGCGACCTGCTCGCTCCACCGCGGCTCCGCCCGGGCACCGAGTCCAACGAATCGGTCCTGGGAACCGGTTGGGCCTTCCTGGGCGAAGAGGTGCATTCGCCGGTCGACATCCGCCAGGACGAATGCGACCGGATCGACAACAAGATCGACGTCTTCACCAAGTCGTTCCTCGGACTCACCGTGGCCTGCGCCCGATGCCACGACCACAAGTTCGACCCCATCCGCAGCCAGGACTATTACGCGTTGTCCGGGTTCATCCTGAGCTCCGGCTACCGGCAGGTGCGCTTCGAGTCGATGGAGAACAACCGGCGGATGGCCCGGCAACTGGCCGAAATCCGCGACGCCCAGATGCCCGCTTTGACCCGTCGGGCCGGTGTCGTCCTGCGGCCCGCCGCCCAGAGCTTGGCGAAAACCCTGCTGGCCGCCTTGGCCGAACCGGCGCAGACCAACGCCCCCGGGGTGTCATCCTGGGCCCGCGAATTGCGATCGGCCGCGACCAACACCCAGCACCTCCTGCATCCGCTGGTCCGACCCGAGGCCCGGACCACTCCCACCGAACCCGAGGGGGCCGCGCGCCCGGCGATGCGGATCATCGCCGACTTCACCCGGTCGGGTGCCCAGCCCTGGAAGGCCGACGGCGAGGCCTTCGGTTCCGGCCCCTTGGCCGCCGGATCCGTGGTGCCCGGCGGCACCGAAGCCCAACCCATCGCCCGCATTCTGGATCACGGTGCGGCGCGCCGGGATGGCTTCTGGAACCGCCTGGAAAACACCCCCGGCAATGAGAGCGATTCCGGACGCATCGGATCGGCGGCCCGCGCGGGCCGGATGCTCCGAACCCCGACGGTCACCCTGAAGTCGGGCCGCCTCCACTACCTCATCCGGGGCCGCACCAAGGTCTTCGCCGCCGTCGATTCCCACCTGATGGTCGAAGGACCGCTCCACGGAGCGCTCAATCAGACCTTCGACACGGGCGATTCCCTGGAGCCCCGATGGGTGTCCCACGGCCTCGAGGCTTACGCGGGCCACCGCACCCACATCGAGTTCGCACCCGATGGCGACCGGGAGTTGGAGATCCTCCAGGTGGTGGAGTCCGAGACGGTGCCCGTCTGGACCCCCATCACCTTGGTGCCGGGTGCCGGGCGCGACACCCCGGTCCGGGAACTGGTCGAGGCGCTCCAGAGACGGGCTCTCGAAACCTGCGATTGGCTGGAGGGGCGCACCACCAACACCCCGGCCCCGGCGACCCTCCGATGGGCCGACTGGTGGGTCCGCCACCCCGAGCTTTCGGGGCTGGGCTCCGACGCCGAGTACCGCAAGCTAGGCCGGACGCTCATCCGGGGTCAGGACGACGTGGCGAGCCGGGTGCTCTGGCGATCCCGCACGGCGGTGGCCTGGATGGACGGAACGGGGGTCGATGAGCACGTCCTCGTGAGGGGCAAACCCTTCAAGCCGGGCCCCCTCGCCCCGCGCGCTCTTCCGGCGGCCTTCAGCGGTTCCAAGCCCATCCAACCCACCGATGCGAGCGGCCGCCTCGAGCTGGCGCGGCAACTGACCGATCCGACCAATCCGCTGGTCGCCCGGGTCTGGGTCAACCGGGTGTGGCACCACCTCTTCGGCCGCGGACTGGTGCCCACGGTCGACAACTTCGGAGCCTTGGGCGAACGCCCCACCCATCCCGAATTGCTCGACCATCTGGCCTGGCAGTTCGTGCACGTCGACGGCTGGTCCACCAAGCGGCTCATCCGGCGACTGCTCCTCACCCGGACCTTCGCCATGGGCAGTCGTGACGCCGACACCCGGGCCTCGGAACTCGATCCGGCCAACCAGTGGTGGCATCGGATGCCGGTGAGGCGCCTGGAGGCGGAGGCCATCCACGACGCACTGCTCGTGGTCTCGGGCCGATTCAATGCCGCCATGGCCGGTCCACCGGTGCCGGTCCACCTCACCGAGTTCGTGATCGGACGCGGCCGTCCCGACCGGAGCGGCCCCCTCGACGGTGACGGCCGGCGCAGCCTCTACACGGCGGTCCGGCGCAATTTCCTGCCGACCACCCTCCAGGCCTTCGACTACCCCACCCCGTTCAGCACGGTCGGTCGGCGGAATGTCACGAATGTGCCGGCCCAATCCCTGGCGCTGATGAATGATCCATTCCTGCACCAGCAGGCCGAAGTGTGGGCCCGACGTCTCCTGGCCGAGACGCCTCAGGCCGACCTCCCGACCCGCCTCCGCGCGTTGTTCATGGAGGCCTATCATCGCCCTCCGACACCGACCGAACTGGAGTCCTGCCGGACCGCGTTCACGGAGTTCCGGGTCTTCCATGCGACACAATCCCCGGATCTGGCGAACCGTGGAGCGTGGACCGACCTCTGCCACGCGCTGCTCAACGCCAACGAGTTCATCTACCTCCCCTGACCATGCCCCTCTCTTCTCGCCCAGAAGGTCACCGTGGCGCCCCCATGAGTCGGCGTGAACTCCTGCGCCTCGCCTCCAACGGATTCGGAACCCTGGCCTTGGGCGCCCTGATGTCCCGACCCGGGCTCTCGAGTCTGTCGGCCGCCGCGGGCGCTTCGGTGGCGGGCCCGCCGCCCACCCCTCATTTTCCGGCCAAGGCCCGCAGCGTGATCTTCCTCTTCATGGAGGGAGCGGTCTCCCAGGTGGACAGCTTCGACCACAAACCGCTGCTGGAGAAGTACCACGGCCAGGATGCCCACAAGGCCCTGGGGCGGATCGAGAAGACGCAGTTCGACAGCATCGGCAAGATCCTCAAGTCGCCATGGACCTTCCGCCAACATGGGCAGAGCGGTCTCTGGATCAGCGATCTGTTCCCGCACATCGCCCGCCAGGCCGATGATCTGTGCGTCCTCCGCTCGATGACCTCGACCTTCCCGGAGCACACCAGCGCCAACTACTTCCTGCACAGCGGCATTGGGCTGCAGGGCCGCCCCAGCATGGGCGCCTGGGTGAACTACGGGTTGGGTTCGTTCAACGAGAACCTGCCGGGCTACGTGGTGCTCAACGGCGGGCAGATCCCCTCCGGCGGCCTGGACAATTTCGGCAGCGGATTCCTGCCGGCCACCCACCAGGGATCGCTCCTCCAGGCTCACGGCACCCCGCTGGCCAATGTGGTGCCCGCGGAAAAACAGGCACAACTGCAGCAGACCAAGCAACGCCTGGTCCGCCAGCTCAACGAACAGGCGTTGGAACAGTCCGGGCCGGTCGACGCCCTCGAATCGGCGATCCGCAATTACGAACTGGCCGCCCGGATGCAGGTGACCATCCCCGAGTTGATGGACATCTCCGACGAAACCGCCGCCACCCGGGCGCTGTACGGCCTCGATGCTCCCTACGAACACACCCGCACCTACGCGCGGGAATGCATCCTGGCCCGGCGCATGGTCGAGCGAGGGGTGCGCTTCATCGAACTCACCATCCCGATGGTCGACGGCTACAGCCGTTGGGACGCCCACGGCGGACTGGTGAAGAACCATGGCGACAACGCCCGGGCCGTGGACCAGCCCATCGCCGGGTTGCTCATCGACCTCAAGCAGCGCGGATTGCTCGACCAGACCCTGATCGTCTGGGCGGGCGAGTTCGGCCGGACCCCGTTCGCCCAGGGCAGCGACGGACGCGACCACAACGAACACGGGTTCTCCGTCTGGCTGGCCGGCGGCGGTGTCCGCGGAGGCATGGCCTATGGCCAGACCGACGACTGGGGTTACAAATCGGTCGTGGATCGGCTCGAAATGCACGACCTGCATGCGACGATCCTCCACCAGTTGGGCATCCACCACGAACGGCTGACCTACCGCTTCGGCGGGCGCGACATCCGGCTCACCGACGTGAAGGGCGAGGTGATCCGGGAAATCCTCGCGTGACCCGATCGACCGATTCGGTCTTCAATCCCTCCACTCCACCTCCCCAGACTCGGACCCGATCATGAACACCCAGAATCCGCTGACACGCCGGAGCTTCCTCCGCAACTCCATCGCCGCGATGGCCACCGTGGCCATCGTTCCCCGCCATGTGCTCGGCGGTGCGGGCCATACACCGCCCAGCGAGATCCTCACCCGCGCGGTCATCGGCACCGGTGGCATGGGCATGGGGCATGTCAATTCCATCAACACCACCTGCAAACTGCTGGCCGTGTGCGATGTCGACTCCAACCACCTCGCGCAGGCGTTGAAGGCAGGTGGTCCCGATTGCAAGGGCTACAAGGATTTCCGCGAGGTGCTCGAGCGGAAGGACATCGACATCGTCCATGTGCCCACCCCGCCGCACTGGCATGCCATCATCTCCATCGCCGCGGCCAAGGCGGGCAAGGACATCTGGTGCGAGAAGCCCATGACCCGGACCATCGCCGAAGGTCGCGCCGTGGTGGCCGCCGTGAAGAAGCACAAGCGCATCTTCCGCCTGAACACGTGGTTCCGGTTCCAGGACAACTTCTACGGCATGGGGGTGCCGGTGAAGGACATCCGCAAGGCCGTGATGCACGGTCTCCTGGGCGACGGTCCGCTCAAGGTCACCCTCAACGCCTCGACCGGCTTCGACTGGAAGTTCTATTGGATCGGCCGCACCGACCTGAAGCCGCAGCCCGTGCCGTCCGAGCTCGACTACGACTTCTGGCTCGGCCCCGCCCCTTACAAACCCTACCACCCGCACCGCGTCCACGGCACCTTCCGGGGCTACTGGGACTACGATGGAGGCGGTCTGGGCGACATGGGCCAGCACTACCTCGACCCGGTGCAGTACATCCTGGGCAAGGACAACGAGAGCCCGGTCGAGATCGAGTCCGACGCCCCGGTGCAGGATGCCGATGCGGTCGGCACCTTCCGCACCATCCGGATGAAGTACAAGGACGGCACCGAGATCATCCTCGACGGCGACAACAAGGACAAGCAGGCCGCCTTCATCACCGGTTCGAAGGCATCGATCTTCAAGGGCATGAAGACCGACATCCCGAACTTCGCCGAGACCCTCAAGGGTCTGAAGGATCCGGAGCCCATGGTCACCGACTTCGTGAAGGCCGTGAAGACCCGCTCCAAGTTCGCCCTGAACGAGGTCAACGGGCATCGTTCCTGCACCTTGGTGAACCTCGCGAAGATCGCGATGCAGACCGGCCGGGTGCTGCGCTACGACTCCAAGAAGGAGACCTTCATCGGCGACAAGGCGGCCAACGCCTACCTCGACCAACCGATGCGCGGGAACTGGAAGCTCAGCTGAGGCGCGGCTCCACGGAGCGCGGTATCGGGGCATCGGCCGTCCCCACCTCGCGGTCGGGGACGGCACCCCGTGCGGTCGGTTGCAGGGCGACCTCCACGTCCCCGCCCTTCTCCCGTGTTCTCCGACCAACACGGGGCATCGGGCGGCACCGATCGGACGATTTTGCGGGTCTCCATCCCTGACCACCTGCCAGCCGATTCACCGGTCGATCCGGATGTCGAGGGCCATCAACACGAACGGCGCGATGTTGAAGGTGACATGGGCGGCGACCGGGGCCAGAAGGTTGCCGGAGTGCCGGTACAACAGGGCCAGCAGATAGCCGAAACAGGTCAACGGCACGAAGACGCTGCGGTTGGCATGGATGACCCCGAAGGCCAGCGCCGTGCCCCAGAGCGCCAGGCGGGGCCGGCCCAGGTCCTTGATGAAGGGATAGCCGACGCCGCGGAACAGCATCTCTTCGACCCAGGGGGTCACCAGACCGGCCGTGAGGAAGATCGCCGCGCGGCCCCATGCATCGGCATCGACCAGGATCCGGACGGCCTGCTGCGGAGGCAACTCCACCCCCAGGGTCTTGAGCCACGTGCCGATGGCCCACTGGAGCCCATAGGCCGCCGGAAGGAAGGCCAACCCGGCCAGCACTCCCATGCCCACCGGGCGGGCGACCCCGCCCTCCGCGAGACCGAAACCCTCGCGCCAGCCTCGGCCGTGGCTCCTCAGGAACGCGACCATCGATCCCACCACGGCGACGTGGAGACACACCTGCCCGAGGACCAGGGCCTTCCACGCCCCGGAGGCCGCCCCCACGATCCCTCGCGGCTGGATCGCCAAGGATTGCAGGAAACCCGCGGCCACGAATCCGATGAGCACCCGAAGCATCAGTCGGACCACCTCCTCGGGCCTCCAGTCCCGGCGCTCGATCATGGGATCACCCTGATGCATCCACCACCGCTTGGCGATGTCGAATCGCTCTTGGCAGCCTCACACCAACCGCCCGTCCTCCATCGTGAGGATGCGGTCCACGCGCCCGGCCAGATCTTCGGAATGGGTGACGATCACCAGGGTGGTCCGCTGCTCTCGGTTCAGTTCGAGGAGCAGGCCAGCGACCTCCGCTGCCGAAGCACGGTCGAGGGCGCCCGTGGGTTCGTCGGCCAGGATGAGACGGGGGCGATTGATCAGGGCGCGGACGACGGCCACCCGCTGTCGTTCGCCGCCGGACAGGCGGCCCGGAAGTTGCCCTCCGCGCTCCTCCAGTCCTACCCGCTTCAGCAGGCCCAACGCCCGTTCCAGCGACTCGGGTTCGATCCGCCGGGCATGGGCGAGCACCGGCACCAGGACGTTCTCCAGAACGCTGAGGTGCGGCAGCAGGTGATGGGATTGGAAGACGAAACCGATGTTCTGGTTGCGGAATCGCGCCAATTCGTCGCCTGCCATCATGGAAAGGTTCCGACCATCGATCACCAGGGTGCCCTGATCGGGCGTGTCGAGGGTTCCCAGGAGATTCAGCAGGGTGCTCTTGCCCGACCCGCTCGGCCCCACGATCGCGACGCTTTCGCCGGGGGCCACCGTGAGATCGATCCCATCGAGGACGCGGACCTTGTGATCCCCGGCCCGGAACGATTTGAAGACCCCCCGAACCTCCACCAAGCCTTGGCTCATGGGGACAGGCTACCGGACGTCCGCCGATTGTCAGGCATCAGGTTGTATTTCACGTCCCCGATCACAGGGTCCCCCTTTCCGGCGCCATGTCCGGGCAGGATTCCCGATGGCTCCACGACCCCGAGGCCCCGGCGGGATCGTTTTCGTCCGCAAACAACCGTAAACGGGTTGACGACACAACCGATGGTGGCTTACCTCATGGCAGGCCACAGCCGATTGATTGCCACCCCAGAATATGCGCTGTCCCAAATGCGGCGGTCAGGATGACAAGGTCATCGATTCCAGGTCCTCCAAGGAGGGGGCCACGATCCGACGTCGTCGCGAATGCCTTTCGTGTGAACATCGCTTCACCACCTACGAGCAGATCGAGCACGAACCGCTCATGGTCGTGAAACGGGATGGACGGCGGGAGGCCTTCTCCAAGGACAAGCTCCTGTCCAGTCTGCAGCGGGCGTGCCAGAAGCGTCCCGTCTCCGAGGACGATCTGGCCTCGGCCGTCGAGAAGATCCAGGAAGGGTTGGCCGGGGGCTTCGACCGGGAAACCACCTCCCGGGCGATCGGGGAGCGGGTGATGCGGGAACTCCGGACGCTCGATCCGGTGGCCTACGTGCGATTCGCCAGCATCTACCGGAATTTCGAGGAGGCCACCGATTTCGTCAGCGAGGTGGAGCGTCTGGGACAACTCCCGATCGACGACAAGCGTCAACTGGAACTGATCGAGGAGTCCGAGGCCGCGGCCAAGGGGAGGCGGAGCCCGTGATCGCCCTTCGCGATGAGTTCCTCCTCGTGGCGCAGGAGGGCGGCCAGTTCATCCCGTGCTCGGTGGAGCACCTCACCTTCGAACTGGCGGGCGAGGCGGCCAAGCAGGTCGATCCCGAGTGGATGCGCCAGGCGGCCGCCGGGGTCCTGCACTATTTCAAGGAGGAACTCGGGAAGAGCCACGTCACCGTGACCGAGTTCACCGCGGCGCTGTCGAAGGTCTTCCAAGGATTGGGTCTCACCGCCGAGGCGATACCCGTCGATCCCGCGGCCCCGACGACCGTGACGACGACGACCGAGGCCGTCCTGTCGGCGAACCCCGCGGTATGGAGGGGAGACCTCCGTGCCATCGCGGTCGAATCGGTCGATCTGGGCGAACTGGCCTTCCAGAAGGCCCTGCTCTCACAACTGGCCGCGGCGCTCGAATCGGGCCAGCAGACCGTCGAGTTCTCCGGGCTGCGGGGCTGCGTGAAGATGATCACAGGGCGAAAGATCTGGTGCCCGGAATGCCGGCGATGGTCGGCATGGATCGTGGACCTCCTCCGCTCCTGGCTGCGGGAGAAGGCCGCCGACCGCCATGTGGCGCTGGTGGTCCGCTGAACCGCGCCGCCCGAGGCCGTCCCCACCCTCCTTCGATGACCGCACCCGGACATGACACCCCCACGCCCGACTCGACGCCCGACGCGGCCTCGGATATCTCCAGATGGAAACAACTCCCCCTGGGGCTCATGAACGAATACCGGGTCCAATTCGACGTCTTCGAAGGGCCGCTCGACCTGCTGCTTCATCTCGTCAAGAAGCAGGAGGTCGACATCTACCAGGTCAACCTGACCCGCATCGCCTCGGAGTTCGTGGCCTACATCGACCAGATGCGGGAGCTCGACCTCGAGGTCGCCGGGGAGTTCCTGGTGATGGCGGCCACCCTGATCTACATCAAGAGCCGCGAACTCCTCCCCGCCGACCAGAAGCCCGATGCCCAGGCCGGCGAGGATGACGACGAGGAGGATCCCCGGTTCGAACTGATCCGGCGACTCGTGGAGTACAAGAAGTTCAAGGATGCCGCCGCCGACCTCCAGACGCTCGAGAACCGCATGGATCAGGTCTACGGGCACCGCTCCGCGCCCACCGTTCCCGACGGACCGGAACCCCGCCGCCGCGAGGCGGTCTCGGTGTTCGACCTGATCCAGGCGGTCAGCGTCATCCTCAAACGATTCAACGAGCGGGACGATGTCCGGGAGATCCAGGCCGACCCACACACCGTCTCCGAGAAGATGGCCAGCCTCCGGGTGCTCCTCGAGGAACGTGGGCGTTTCCGGTTCAGCGAACTCTTCGCGCAGGCCAAGAGCCGGAGCGAGGTGGTGGTCACGTTCCTCGCGATGCTGGAACTGACGCGCCTGCGGCACCTCCGGGTCACGCAGGGCGAGGACTTCGGGGAGATCGAGGTCGAGGCGGCCCCCCTCGAGGAACCCGCCGAGGCGCTTCCCGAGGAGCCCGTGCACGAGGCCGGCGAATCGCCGGAGACCTCGGGGTCGACGTCAACCCCCGGCCCGCCGGCGGTGGGCGACGCCACTCCTCCTCCGGCCTGACCCCCGTCGCGTCCACCGCCGACGCGGATGCCTCGCGATGCCCCGAGGCGGATCTTCACCCGTGGACATGCGACGCAGGGACAGGCTGACCATCGTGGCACATCCCGGCCGACTCCGTCGCGGGAACGGCACTTGCTTTCGCCCCCGCCGGATCGCATTGTGAAGGGCCCTATTCGGGAACACCCGCCTCACCGCGGTCTTTTTTATGAGCGAACCACTGGAGATCAACCTCGACCTCGACAAACTGTTTCAGCCCGCCTGGGCGACCTCGCCGTCGGATCCGAACAAGTACGCCCGATACGACGGCACCGAGGGAGAATCCCGAGGCGACCGCCGTTCTGGTCGTGGCGACCGGCCTCCCCGGCGGGACGGCGGTTTTGGCGGCCCCCGCGGTGGCGACCGTGGTCCGCGTCCCGGAGGTTTCGGAGGCCCCCGCCCAGGCGGTGATCGCGGCCCTCGCCCCGGAGGCGACCGCGGCCCCCGGCCGCAGGGAGGCAATGGCGGCGGCGCCCCGGGCATCGCTTGGGATCCCAAGGGCGGCCCCCGTCGCGACGGGCCCGGCCGTGGTCCGCGTCGGCCCGATTTCCGACCCGAGCCGCTGATCCCGGTCGAGCTGACCCTCACTCCGGAGTCGGGGGGCGTCAGTTCCCTGGCCCGCCAGATCAAGCTCAGCGGTCGCGCCTATCCGCTGTTCGAAGTCGCCGGACTGGTGATGCAGAAACCCGACCGCTACACCGTCGGCTTCAAGGTCATCAAGCGCCGCGACGAGGCCGCCAAGAAGGACGTACCCGTCCAACCGTTGTTCGTCTGCAGCCTCGACGACACGCTTTGGCTGAGCGAGGCCGCCGCCGCCGAGCATGCGCTCAAGGCCCACTTCGACACCTTCTACCAGACCCAGAAGATGCCCTGCGACCCTCCCAAGGGTGTCTGGACGCTGGTCGCCCAATGCGGGATGACCGGGGATCTGCTGGGCCCCCCGAACTTCCACGGTTACCAGGAGAAGCTCCGGAAACTCCACGCCGAGCGCTTCTCGCGCATGAACTTCGACGCGTTCAAGAGCCGCGTGAAGATCGTGAAGGACGAGGCCATCGTGAAGCAGTGGACCGAATCGGTGAGCTTCCGGTTCGAGTACACGGCACTCAACGTCCCGGAACCGAAGGTGCTCCAATCGATGGAAGAGGTCCGCGCCCACTTCGCGGAGGTCCATCAACCGTCGATCATCCGTCAGGTCGATGCGTTCACCCCGAAGCCCGACGCCCAGCTGCCGGCGCCGCTGCAGACGCTCCTGCGGGTCTCCCTCGACAAGGAGAAACGCTTCCCGATCCGCATCGCGACGGCGCTGAGCGGCACCTTCGCCTCCATGGGCCTGCAGTTCTTCAAGCGTGACAAGACCGTGGTGCATGTCGCCGTGGCGCGTCCGCACTACCTCGATGTCGAGAACAGCGTGGTGTCCGAGACGACCAAGAAGATCATCGAGCACATCAACACCAACACCGGAACCAACCGCAAACGCCTCGTCGAGACCCTGGCCCCCAGCCCGGCGCCGGCCGAGGCGCCGGCCGATGGCACCTCCGCCCCTGCCCCTTCCCCCCTTACGGCCGAGCAGCAGACGGTCCTCAACGACCTCCATTGGTTGATCCATCAGGGCCACGTCATCGAGTTCGCCAGCGGCATGCTCGAAACGGCAAAGAAGCCCGCCCCCCGACCCACTCCGGCACCCAAGCCCCCCAAGAAGGGCGACAAGCCGGCGGGCGCCACCGATGCCCCGGCGACCGGTCCGGTCTCCGCGGCGGGCGTCGACGCGTCGTCCACCGAGACGGTCGCCGCTGCGGACATCGCCGCCACACTCGCACAGGAGGCCCCGACCGAGGCCGCCGCCGCGGAGACGACCCCGTCCGCGGAAGTCCCTCAGGATGGCTCCACTCCCGCCGGGGACTCCTCCTCCGAGACTCCGGCTCCAGTGGCCTGACCCCACCAGCGTGATCCAGGCGAACGGCACCCTCCGGGGTGCCGTTTTCCTTGATCCCCAATCCCCCACCGACCTCGAACCCGTGACCCTGCAGGAGGAAATCCAACGCCGCCGTGCCTTCGCGATCATCTCCCACCCGGACGCGGGCAAGACCACGCTCACCGAGAAGCTCCTCCTCTACGGCGGCGCCGTGCAGTTGGCCGGATCGGTGACGGCCCGCAAGAACCAGAGGGCCACCACCTCCGATTGGATGGAACTCGAGAAGAAGCGGGGCATATCGATCAGTTCCACGGTCCTCCAGTTCGAATACTCGGGCTACCGCATCAACCTGCTGGACACCCCGGGCCACAAGGACTTCTCCGAGGACACCTACCGGGTGCTGACGGCCGTCGATGCCGTCATCATGGTCATCGACGCCGGCAAGGGCGTGGAATCGCAGACCCGCAAGCTCTTCGAGGTGTGCGCGCGGCGCGGGGTGCCCATCTTCACCTTCATCAACAAGATGGATCGCCCCTCGCGCGATCCGATCCAGTTGATGGACGAGCTCGAGGCCGTGCTGGGCATCCGCTCCTGCGCCATGAACTGGCCCCTGGGCAACGGTCCGGAGTTCCGCGGCATCTACGATCGCGGAGAGAACAAGGTGCACCTCTTCGAGCGGGTCGTCGGGGGCATGTACCGCGCACCGGTGAACGTCACCGGACTCGACGATCCCCTGGTGCGCGAGAAGCTCGATCCGGACACCTACGCCTCGGTCCGCGAACAGATCGAGATGGTGGAACTGGCCGGCTCCCCGTTCGACCACGCCCAGGTCCTCCACGGCAAGCTCACGCCGGTGTTCTTCGGATCCGGCGTGAACAACTTCGGCGTCCAGCTTCTGTTGGACCGTTTCCTCGAGTTCTCGGCTCCGCCCCGCGGACGATCGGTTTCCCCCGTTTGAACCCCTGCGGTTGAATCCCTTGGGGATTCCAACGAAGGAGTCGCCGATGGGCGTCACCCACGCCGGGACTTCGGGGCCTTCGAAGACCGGGACTTCCCCTGACGTGCGTTTTCGGACCGGATCTTGCGGGCCGGCGCCGAACGCTTCGCCCCGGATGACTTCGATGCCTTGGGACCGCGACCCGGGAAGGTGAGTTCGGCCACCCCGGATTTGTCGAGTTCGCCCAATCCGGCGGCGACCATCCGGCTGTACTGGCCGAGGGCGGCCAGGGCGAGGGGAAGACGCAGGCCGGCCTTCTTGGCCAGTCGGATGGCGATGCCGGAATCCTTGGCGGCATGGGCGGCGCTGAAATAGCAGGCATGGTCGCGCTTCTGCATGTCCTCGCCGTCGGTCTGCAGCACCCGGGAATGGGCCCCGGTCTGCGAGAAGACCTCGCGGAGCATCCCCAGGTCGAGGCCCAGAGCCGCACCCAGCCCCAGGCCCTCGGCGAGGCCGGCCGTGTTGATGTTCATCACCATGTTGACCAACGCCTTCACCTGGGCGGCGGTCCCGGCCGGTCCGATGTACCGACGCGATGCCGACAATTTCTCGAGGATCGGCTCGGCCCGCTCGCAGGCGTCCTTCCGTCCACCCGTCATCAGATAGAGAGTGCCTTCGCGCGCCTGGGTGATGCTGGAGGCCATGCAGGCCTCCACGCTCTGGGCCCCGACCGCTTGGGCTCGCGATTCCACCAGCACATGCGTTGCCGGACTCAGGGTCGCGCAGTTGATGAACAGGCGCCCCGCCGCTCCCCGGAGCAGACTGTCGCCCTTCAGGGCGAACAGAGACTCCATGGCGGCGTCGTCGGTGACCACCGTGAGGATCACATCGGCCAGGGCCGTCACCTCGGAGAGGCGTGCAGGGGCTTCGCACCCGAGCTCGTCCGCGAGGGCACGGGCCTGTTTCCGCTGGAGGTCGTGCACGGCGGTGATCCGGACTCCGCATTCCTTGAGGCGCCGGGCCATGTTGGCCCCCATGCGTCCGACTCCCACACAGGCGATTCTGTTGCTCATAGATCGATGATTCCCAAAAACTCCGTCGAACCCGCTCAACGGCCCTGCTGGACACCGGCGGTGACCCCGGTGGAGCCTGCCCGGGAAGCGGACAGCTCCAGAAGATCGAGGAGGACCCGCTCGGCCTCGCGAAGATTCACATCGGCGGCCACCCCCTCCTCCTCCTCGTCGGCGGCGTCCTCACCATTGGCCTCCCGCTGGCGACGACGCTCGGCGGCGGAGTCCTTCGAGGAGCCCGACTTGAGGGTCCGGGCATCCCGGGCGGTGGCCGCCACCACGGGCTTCGAGGCCTTGGGCTCCGGCAATCCCGGCTGGGAGGCGTTCTTGAGGTTGATCTCGTAGGTGAGGGGCTCGGACTCGTTCCTGCCCTTGATCTCGGCCTTCCGGAGCGCGGCCCGGTTACGGTCGGCGTCGAGTTCCTGACGCCGCTGCTTCTCGTTGAGCGACACCGTGCGATCGGCCAGCTGCTTCCTGTAGCGTTCGATGTCCTCGCCGATGTAGGCGTAGTCGCGGTCCTTGGACACCCGGTCGGCCGAACGCCGTTGCAATTCCGGAAGGGCCCGGGTCACTCGATCGAGCTTGTCGAACCGGACCGCGGGAATCGTGTTCCAGGGGAGGGCGTTGCTGAGGGCAGATTCGCCGATGTCGGCGAAATTGTTGATGCTCGGAAGCACCACGTCGGGCACCACTCCCTTGAGCTGGGTGGAGGATCCCGACGGCCGGAAGAACTTGCTGATGGTCACCTTCACCTGACCGGGCTTGCCGGCGCCCCGGTAGAAGGGTTCGAGGCTCTGGAGATTCTGGACCGTGCCCTTCCCGTGGGTGGAACTGTCGCCCACCACCACGGCGCGACCGTAATCCTGAAGGGCTCCCGCGAGGATCTCCGAGGCCGAGGCGCTGAGACGGCTGGTGAGGACCACCAACGGTCCGTCGTACAGAACGACGGAATCCTCGTCCTCGAGGATGCGCTGATGTCCGAGCGAGTTGACCACTTGGACCACGGGTCCGGTCTTGATGAAGAGACCGGTCAGGCTCACGCACTCCTCGAGGGACCCTCCGCCATTCCGGCGGAGGTCGAGCACCACGCCATCGACGTGTTCAGCCATGAGCTTCCGCAGCAATTTGGCGACGTCGGCCGTGGGGCTCTTGGTCGCACCGTTGCCGCCAATGGCGCCGCTGTAGAAGGCGGGCAGGTCGATGATCCCGATCCGGTTGGTCTTGCCGGCCCCGTTCGGCAGCAGCACCAGCTTGGCCTTGGCCTCCTGCTCCTCGAGGGGGATGGTGTCACGCACGATGGTGATCGTCTTGCGGGTGCTCAGGTCGGACCCGGAAGGGATGTAGGTGAGGGTGACCTTCGAGCCCTTGGGCCCCCGGATCTGCTCCACCACCTTCTGGAGCTTCTCGTCGATCACGTCGACCGGCGGTTGACGGTCCTGGGCCACGGCCACGATCTTGTCGCCGGCCTTGAGACTCTTGCTCTTCTCGGCCGGGCTTCCGGGCTTGATCTCGGTGATGGTGGCATAGCCGTCCTCGCTCGTGAGCACGGCCCCGATGCCCACGAACGACAGGGTCATCGACATGCTGAATGCCTCCTCCTCGCGGGGGCCGAAATAGTTGGTGTGCGGGTCGTAGGAATGGGCCAGCGCGTCGAGGTACCATTGCAGCACCTCCTTTGGCTCGAACTGCTTCAGATTGCGCATCACTCGGTTGTAGCGGCGGGTGAGCGTCTTGAGGATCTCCTCGTGCCGATCACCCTGGAGGTTGGCCTCGAAGTAATTCCGAAGGTCGGCCGGTCCCTTGAACTTCCCCGACTCGGCCATCTTGGCCACGAGGGTCGACCGGTTGGTGGTCAGGTGGGAATGCAGTCGGTCCTCCAGACCGGTCAGGTACAGGTCGGCCACCTTCTTGCCTCCCGCGAGGATGGGCCGGGTCGCGGGCTTGGCTTGCTTGGCCGGCTTGGCCGAGGGTGTCGCCGGGGCCGCGTTGGTGACTCCGCCACCGTCGGACTCCGGTTCGGGCGGGGTCGTCATCTGGGTCCAGACGTTGGTCGCCAGAGTGGTGAAATCGCGATTGAGCTTCTCGGACAGGTATTCGAAGCGCAGTCGGTCCTTCCAGATCGCCTGCAGCTCCGACAGATCCTTGGGCCTGGGTGAATCCTTCCGGTTCAGGAGCATGCGGTCGTCGGCGTCGAAACCGAACTTCTCGGTCTTCAGGATGCCTTGGACGAGGGCGTATTGCTGATCGATGCGCTGCAGGTAGCGGTTGAAGATCTCATAGGCGGGGCGGGTGTCGCCCCGGCGGAGGGTCAGGTCGTCGAGGAGGTGGCGATAGGCTGCGAATTCCTCGTAGTCGGACTGGGTGAAATACATCCGCTGCGGATCCAACGACTCGAGATACCGCTCGAAGAAACGCTCCGAAACGCGGTCGTCGAACTCACGACGCAGGAAATGGGACCGTTCGATCATCCGGGCCGCGAGGCGGGCGATCTCGCCGGAGGATTCCTCGGGGGCCAGTGTCTTCGGGTCGGTGAATTTGGACGGTAGCACCCCGCTGTCCGGCGTGGCGGCGTGGAGGGCCGCGGCGGAGTTCGTCGCCGGTCCGGCACCGGTCGACGGGGTCGATTCCTTGGCCAGACCGCCGACCTGCAGCCAGAGGCAACCCAGGATGAGCAACACCCATTGATTCATTGGGATCAGTATGGTTTGCGACCGGAGCTTTGCCAACCCCAGTTCCGGAGAGGACCCGGGCGTTGCTCCCGTGCTTCGGACCGCCAAAGGGCCCGTTCGTTCAATCCGACCGCTTGGAAACCGCCCCGGCGCCCCCGGCCGACGCGCCGGGAGGTCTCCAGACGTAGCGGAACATGAGGACCCGAAGGGCCGCCGTGAGCGGGATGGCCAGGATGCCTCCCAGAAGGCCTCCCAGCAGCGTGGTGCCGACCATGACCGAGATGATGATGCTCAGAGGGTGCAGGCCGACACGGTCACCCATGATCTTCGGAGATATGACCAACCCCTCGAGCGTCTGCACCACGGCGAACACCGCGAGCACCTCGGCAGGGAGGATCCAACTCCCGGAACTGGCGAAACCCACCAGCAGCGCGGCGACGCAGGTCGTGATGGCCCCCAGGAACGGGATCATGGTGAGCACCGTCGCCATCAGCCCGATGATGAAGGCGTAGGGCAGCCCGATGATCAGGAAGCCCAGCGTGTAGAGGACCCCATCGCACATGGCCACCAGCAACTGGCTGCGGAAGAAGACGATCAGATAGTCGTTGATGGACCTCAGGATGAACACCAACTCGTCCTTGAACTCCGAATTGCGCACGGGCAGGTAGTCGGTCCACTCCCTCTCGATGCCCCGCTTTTCGAGCAGGAAGTAGAAGGCGTACACCGGGACGAGGAACAGCCCGGCCAGGATGCCCAACCCACCGCTCACCCTGCCCAACTGCTCGAGGAACCAGGCACCGCCGGCCGGCAGGAGATTCACCACCCAGTTCGAGGCCGATTTCAGCGACAGCAACGCCGTGGATTCTTTGGCAGCCGGTTGGGCCGGATCCGGAGAGACCGGATCGACGGTTCCGGTCGATGCGCCGCCGGCGGGGTGGGCACCCCGCAATTCGAGGAGCTTGCGCACCACCACCGGGGGATTGGTCGTCCATGACTCCATCTCACGCTGGAAGTTCCGGGAGTAGTGCGGAACCCGCTCGGCGAACTGGCGGGTCTCGCGGAAGACCTGGGGCACCACGCTGGCGAGGAGTCCGGCGACCAGCACCAGGGCGGAGAGGAAGACCAGCGTGATGGCCCGGGCCCGCGGCACGCCCCGCCCCTCGATGAAATCCACCACCGGATCCAGCAGGTAGGCCAGCACTCCGGCCAAAGCCAGCGGCCACAGCACGGGAGACAGGACGCCCAACACCTGTCCGATGCCCCAGACGGCCCCGGCGATCAACGACAACATCACCGCGATGGCCAATGCGGTGAGCGTCCACCACAGGATGCGGACCTGGGTCGGATGCGGCGGCGGCGAGGAAGGTGTCACAGGCGCTCTTCAGGACAGGGACTTGGACTTGTCGGCCGCGGCCCGGACGGCGCCGATCAATGCCGCCCGCACCCCGCCCTTCTCCAACGCGTGGATGGCCTCGATGGTGGTTCCACCGGGACTGCACACGGCATCCTTGAGGGCTCCGGGGTGTTGGCCCGTCTCGAGGACCATCTTGGCGGCCCCCAGGAGCGTCTGAGCGGCCAACCGTTGCGCGATGTCGCGCGGCAGGCCCGCGGCCACTCCGCCGTCGGCCAGCGCCTCGATCATCAGAAATCCGTAGGCGGGACCGCTGCCGCTGACACCTGTGACCGCATCGAGCAGTTTCTCCTTCACCTCCAATGCCAGTCCGACCGAGCCGAGGATCCGCTGGACCAACTCGGCGTCGGCACGCGTGGCCGCGGACCCGAGGGCATAGGCCGAGGCGCTGGCACCGACGAGGGCCGGTGTGTTGGGCATGACCCGCACGATGCGGAGACCGGACGGTCCTGCCGCCTCCATGCGGGCCAGGGTCACCCCCGCCGCGATGCTCACCACGAGGTGGCGTCCGGCGTGCCATGCGGCGGAACACTCGCCGAGAAGTCCGACGACCTGGTCGGGTTTCACGGACAGCACCACGAGGTCGGAACCCGAAACCACATCGGCATTGCGATCGGTCACGGGCGCGCCGGTCGCCCGCGCGAAGGCCTCCCTTGCGGCCGGGATCGGATCGCTCGCCAGGACGTCCTGGGCGCGGACCACGCCGGCCTCGATCACCCCCCGAGCGAGGGCCGTGGCCATCTTGCCCGCGCCCAGGAAACCGATGGAGATTCGATTCATGACGGAGCGTTCCTAGCAGCCGCCGCCCCGGGGGGACATCGGAAAAACCACCCCGGTTCTCCACTGCCCGTCAGCGGAGCTCCCCGCTCCTGGCCTTCACCCAATCCCAATCGGTGGTCGGGTTGGCCGCGAAGATCCCCCCCGCCCCGCCCCGTACGTTGGGGCGCACCGTCCCTTCCGGTCCGAGCACCTGCCATCGATGTCCTTCGGCGTGGCCGTCGAGGTAGGTGAAGAAGGCCGAACCCGAATGGTAGGAGGCCGGAAGGTTGCCCCATTTGGGGGCCTCCTCGAGCCGGTTCATGAAGAACCCGTCGTTGATGGTGTCGGGATGTTCGTCGAGGAAGGCGAACAGGTTGGCCGGCGAGCCGGCGTCCGACTCCTTGAAGATCTGCCGGTAGGACGGATTGAAGCGGTTGGTCAGTTCGCCCGGATCACCCACCAGGGAGTTCAGCGCGTAGCTGCGGATCCGGAGTCCGTTGTCGGCGCGCGACTGGTCCGACGGGCAACGGAACACCGCGGTGCTGGCCAGATGGCGCGAGAGGAGCCCGCTCGAGAGCAGGGTGAGATTGGTGTTCCCATCGCTGCCGGTCCAATCCATCACGTTGTTCGCCCAACTGTTGGTCCGGGAGCGGGTTTCACCGACGCCATGGTTGTTCACGTACCGGTCGCGATGGTCGTCGGCGTACATCTGCAGGGCCGTCTGCAACTGCTTGGCATTGTTGAGGCAGACCATCCCCGCCGCCTTGGACTTGGCCCGACCCAGGGCGGGCAGGAGGAGGCCGGCCAGGATCGCGATGATCGCGATGACCACCAGGAGTTCGATGAGGGTGAAGCCGCGGGAGCGCATGCGTGGAAACTGGGGCTTGCCGCGCCGCAACGGAAGCCCCAAGCACCGCACGGAGCGGATCGACCGGATCGGAGCGGACGGAATGGCCCCGGCCGGGGTGGTGCTCCTACCGGGCGGCCGTCACCGGTTTGAGCCAGACCGCCGGATCGGTATCCCCGCGGATCCAATCGACGATCATGCCGATCTCCCGCTCCGACAGCCGGCCATCCTTGAGGTAGGAGGGCATCCGGTCGTTGCGCGAGCCATAGAAGTCGGCGTGGGTCGGGTCGGAGATCAACCGGACCATCCAATCCCTGGAACCCCAACCGGTGAGCGTGGGCGCGGTCGCATCCTCGTCGGCCTTGCGGAACGCGTGGCAATCGGTGCATCCGAAGGAGGTGGTCACCGCCACCCGCCCCGCCTCGATCAGCGGCTTCCGCGCCGCCGCCGCGGCCCGGTTCACCGGCAGATCCGCCTCGGCCACCACCGCCTCGATCAGCGATTCCAGCGCGCCGGGATGCTTCGCTTCCAGCTTGGGCAGCTTCTCCTGGACATAGCGGACCATCTTGCCCGTCCGGAACTTCGTCCCGCCGTAGTAGGCGAGATTCGTCACCCGGCTCGGCGTCAGGAGTCCGCGGAGCCAAGCCGCCGATCCGAAGTCCTTGAGGTCGGGAGCACTCGCGGGCTCCGACGACACCAACCCCTGCCCGTCGTGGCCGCCATAGCGATGGCAGGAGGCGCAGTGCTGGGAGAAGAGCCGAGGCCCGACGATGGCCGGGTCTTGCTTCAGGAGCGCCGCGGCGCCCTCCCGCGGAATCCCGCCGGCGCTCTTGATCAGCATCACCACCCGGTCGGCCTCGGTCCGGGCCTGGGCGACGGCGGCCTGAAAGCCCGGATTCGACGCATCACTGCGCATGGATTTGACCGTCAGCAGGGCCGCTCCCAGAAGCAGCACCGAGAGGAATCCGAGGTTGAATCGATGCCCCAGTCGCCAGCCGGCGATGAAGGGCATGGCTGCCAACACGCCCATGACGGCCCCGGGGATGAGGATGGCCCCGACCAGTTCACCGTGATGACCGAACCACTGCGTCAGGAAATCCAATTTCAGGAACTCGAAAAGGAACAGGAAGTACCACTCCGGACGGGCGGCGTTGAAAGGCTGCGTCGGATCGGCCGGAGCATGCAATTCGGCCCCGTGATGCCGAAGGGTCAGGTACACCACCGTCACGAGCACCGCCATGCAGGCGATGCCGTCCATGAGCACCTGATCGGGCCAGAAATTCGCGTCGGGCTTCCGATAGGGCTGCTTGGCCGTGATGCCGTGCCTGCGGAACAGGGCCACATGGGCGGCGATCGCGGCGATCATCAACCCGGGCAGCACCCCGGCATGGAGGGCGAAGAACCGGGTCAGGGTGTGGTGGCCGTAATCGGAACCGCCCACCACCAGTTTCTGGAGGGCCGGTCCCACCCCCGGAACGATGCCCACCAGACTCGTGGCGACCTTGGTGGCCCCGAAGCCCTTCTGGTCCCAGGGAAGCAGATAGCCGGTGAGGCCCAGGCCCAGGGTGATCATCAGCAGCACCACGCCGAACCAGTAGTTGACCTCGCGCGGCGCCTTGTAGGCCCCGTCGATGATGACCTGCAGGAGGTGCAGGACCAGCAGCACATGCATGGCCTGGGCCACGAAATGGTGCAACCCGCGCAGGAACCAGCCGCCCGTCATCTCGTGTTGGATGTAGTAGACGCTCTCCCAGGCCGAGTTCGCGCTCGGGCTGTAGGCCATCCAGAGGAACAGCCCGGTCAGGATCTGGACGAAGAAGCAGAAGCTCAGCGTGCTGCCCCACACATAACGCCACCGCGCTCCACCGGGGATCCGCTCGAAGAGCACCTCGTGCAGCAACCCCTGCATCCCGGTCCGTTGATCGATCCAATCGATGACTCTCTTCATGCGAGGGCGACCTTTGCCGGGATTCCCGGACGGAAATTCTGGAACCGGAGCCAGACCTTCTGGCCCCGGATTTCGACCCCGAGCGTGTCCATGGCTCGGGGGCTCGGAGACCGGGGATCGTTGATCGAGCCATCCACGGCGAACGTGCTGTCGTGGCAGGGGCAGAAGAAGGCCTTGCGGTCGGTCTGGTAGTCGATGAAGCAACCCGCGTGGGGGCAGACCGAATGCAGCGCCACGATGTCGGTCGACGCGGTCCGTCGCAGATACACCACGCCCACGGGCACGGCGGCATCGCGGGTCCACGCGTCCGAACGCCCGCTGACCACCGTGACCCGCACCGGAGTCCCGTCGGACGGCACGCTCGCGACATCGGCCACCTCGATCCAGTCGGCGCCGCCGCCGGCGCGGGACAACGGGTCGAGCCAAGCCACCAGTCCGGCTGCCAATGGAACCCCGGCACAGCAGGCTCCGACAGCGCCGGCCGCCGCCTCGGTCAAGAACCGGCGACGGGGTCTCGGCGTCGAATCAGGGGATGCATTCATGGGAAAACCCGCCATCCATCGGTCCACGACGCGGGCGGCGGCGGACGATGCCCCGGGGTCGGATTTTTTCCAGCCTGAAGACTGGTATTTTTTTGCAGGCCCAGAGTTTTGAACCTTGATTCGCCCGAGCCTTTGGAGTCTCTAGCACGCAGTTCTTTGACGGGGGCCTTCCTTTGGAAGGTCCCACATCAAAACATCGTTGGAAGTGCGGGAACGCCGTGGGAATCGGCGACGGTTGCGCCACTGTATCAGGCAACAGACCCCCTGGTCGTACACGACAGCCACTGGACGAAGGTCCGGGAAGGCGGGGGCGAGGTTCGAAGCCTGGAGTCAGGATATCGCGCCAGCGATGCTCGTCGGGTTCCGGCCTCGCGCTGGAACCACTTCGCCGCGAAGCGAAGGATGAGGCCAGTCCACCCCGGCCCGTTTGCCGGGGTGAAAACATCACGAATGTCTGACGCCTTCATTCCCTGTTTTGCCGGTGGATCGAGGGCGTTTTGCATTTCATGGCAAGACTTCCCCTGGCATCCCCGGCCTGGTCTTCATGGACACCCCCTTGGCCCGCCGCTGAACCCGGCGGACCGTTGCCGTGTGAATCATAGACCATGAACCCCGTCCGTGCCTGCCGGATCCCCGCGTGGGGATGCCTCAAGACCGGAGGCCTTCTCGCCTCCGTCACCGCCCTGGGCCTCCAGGCCCAATACGCCACCGCCGTGGTCGATTACCGATCCGGAACCGGATTCTCGCCGGGTTACACCAACGCGGTGTCCGCCCTGGGGATGCCGAGCCGCAGCACGCCGGGCGACTTCGGGGGACCGGTGGATCCGTTCTCCCCGCCCTACACCCGGGAACAACTCGTGAGCATCGGCGCCGGCGGATCACTGACCCTGCGCTGGGATTCGCCGGTCAGGAACGCCTCCGGAAACCCCTTCGGCCTCGACTTCACGGTGTTCGGAAGCACCGGCTACCTGATGACCAACGACTTCGACGCCAACTGGAACCCCATCGGCAAGCCGGCCACCGACGGATCGCTGTTCAACCCCAATTCGGGCACCCAGCGGATCAGCGTGAGCGCCGATGGCCAGACCTGGTACGTGCTCGATCCGGCGAAGTCCCCGAAGGTGGACCACTACTATCCGACCGATGGATCCGGTGACTTCGGAATCCCGATGAGCGCCTCCCTCCAGCCCGCCGAGTTCGCCGGCAAGACGATCGACCAGATCCGGGAGCTGTACCGAGGCTCCGCCGGGGGCACGAGCTTCGATCTGGCATGGGCCATCGACGCGAACGGCAGACAGGCCAGTCTCACCGAAGCCTCCTATGTCCGCATCGATGTCCTGAGCGGCAAGGCGGATATCGACGGTCTCTCCATGGTCGCCACCGTGCCCGAGCCGCGGGGTTGGGCCCTGATGGCCTGCGCGTCGGCCAGCCTGTGGACCTGGCGACGGTTCTCCCGGAGAAACGCCTGAGATCGACCCGGTCCATGACTCACCCCGCCTCGGTTTGCGAGGATCGCTGTCCGCTCTGCGGTCAGTCGAATGCCTGCCCCCGGGCTTTCGGCGGCGATCCGGCCCCGGAACCCTGCTGGTGTGAATCCATCACGATCCCTCCGGAGGCGCTGGCGGCCATTCCGCCGGCACTCCAGGGGAAGGCTTGCCTCTGCCGGGCCTGCACTCGCAGCGATGCCGGGAGCACCACTGCCTCGGCCGAGGAGACCGGGGACGATGCCTACTTCACCGAAGATGGACGGATGGTGTTCACCCGTGCCTACCATCTCCGACGAGGACACTGTTGCGGCAGCGGATGCCGCCACTGCCCCTTCGACCCTCCCCATTCACGCCCTTGAACCGGCTGTTCCAGCACTGTCGATCGATCGCTCCGGCGGTGATCGGGCTCGCGTGCATGGGGGTGCGAGTCTCGGGTGGCGCGATCGAGGAAGCCTTCGACACCGACCCGACCTTGCGCGGCTGGCGCGCCTGGGGCGACGCCTCCCTGTTCGACTGGGACGCTGCCGGGCAACGACTGGGAGTCACCTGGGATTCGTCCCGGACCAACAGTTTTTTTGCACTCCCCCTGCCCTCTCCGCTGACGGAAGCCGACGATTTCCGTTTCGCGTTCGACCTCACGCTCCGGTCCCATGCGGTCGGCGTGCAAGCCGGCCAGAGCGGAACCTTCCAGATCGCCGCCGGCCTGGTCCGGGGTGAGGATGTGCAGACCGGCGGCTATTCCCGGGGCTCGTTTCCCGGTCCCCGGAACACGGTCGAGTGGACCTGGTTCGGCGAGGCGGGTGCGGTGTCGGCGTCGGTCTCACCGGTCGTCATCCCTTCGGACGGACGCCTGCCTTGGGGCTATGCCGACAGCTACGTGACGCTGGAGCCCGGCCACCGCTACCGATTCGAGATGGCCTACTCGGCCGCCGACCGCACGGCCCGGATGAGCATGAGCACCGACGGTCAACCCGGACCGCAACTCATGGACGTGGTGTTGCCGGCCCGGTTCACCCGTTTCCAGGTCGATACCTTCGCCATCAGCAGTTATTCCGGGGCCGGCCAGAATCCGCTGTATGCCGGTTCAGTCCTCGCCCAGGGCTGGATGGACCAGGTTTCGATCACCGTGCCGGAACCGCCCACGCTGCGTCTCCGCGTCCGCGATGGTGGCGTCGCACTCGATGGCCGGGCCGGATGGCGCTACCGCCTCGAGGCCTCCGGCGACCTCACCGAGTGGAGCACGGTCGCCGAGACCGTCGCCGCCAAGACCTCGGAACTCGAATTGTTGGACCTTCGGGATGGATGGTTTCCGGTGCAATTCTATCGCGTGATCGCCATCCGACCATGAAGCGGATCCCTCCCTTGGCATCGCGTCCGCGAGTTCAGGCATTCACTTTGATCGAACTCCTCGTGGTCATGGCCGTGATCGCCATCCTGTCGGCGCTGACGCTGCCCGCCTTGGTCCGATCCCGCGGAGCCGCCCGGGCCACCGTTTGCACCTCGAACCTTCGACAGGTGGGTTTGGCCACTCAACTCTACTGGGATGATCACCGGGGCATCGCCTTCGTCGAGCGTGGGGCGCGGACCAACCAAGGATGGAACTACTGGTTCGGTTGGCTGGAGGACGGTGCCGAGGGAGAACGGCGTTTCGAACCCGCCGCCGGGGCGCTGTGGCCCTACCTGCGATCCCGCGGCGTCGAGGTCTGCCCCGCCCTGAATCGCACCGATCCCCGCTTCAAGAGCAAGGCCCGCGGAGCCGCCTTCGGCTACGGCTACAACCTCAGGATCGGCACCCGCGGAGCTTCAGGGATCGCGATCGCCACACTGCGTTCTCCCGCCGGTTGCGCGGTCTTCGCCGATTGCGCCCAGGTCAACGACTTCCAACCTCCGGCCTCACCCGACCATCCGTTGCTGGAGGAGTTCTACTACTTCGACCTCGAAGGCCCGACCGTTCACTTCAGGCACTCTCGGCGCACTCAGGCGTGGTTCGCCGATGGCCATGTGGCCGGCACCCTGCCGGCACCCGGTTCCGAAGATCCCCGCCTGCCCACCGAGCACATCGCCCGCCTGCCCGCCGAACTGATCCTGCCTTGAAGGCGTCCGAACCCGTCGCCGAAGGCGGGTGCGGTCCATCGATGCGAGGGATATCGGACCGTCGGAGATTCCTCTTCCCCTTCCCGACCCGGAACCGTCCCGAAAACCCCGACCCCATGGGATACCCTGTCGAACGGCTCGATCCGATCAGGCATGGAGGACAGGACTACCCATGAAAAACGGGGTACCCCCGTCTCCGAGGGCACCCCGTTTCGTGGATCCCTTCAGGATCCACTCCTCCGCCTCACTTGAGGACGGCCTGGTGGAACTCGTGCCAATCGTCGAGGTCGTTGAGGCTGATCGCGTCGGGCTTCACCGTGCCGTTGTCGGGGATGCCGTTGGCCGAGAGGATCGACTTGCGGACATCGGGGGTGTGGATGTAGCCCGCGATGGAGACGTTGAGCTGGTGGATGTTGCCGGGGGTCAGGTTCACGCCGGGCTGCTTCTGGATCCAGGCCTCGAACTGGGGATAGGTCGGGCGCTGTTCGACGATGAACTTGCGAACGGCGTCGGTATCCAGACCCAGGGCGCCCAGCACCATGGAATCGTATCCCTTGGACAGGGCCGGATAACCCGGAGCGATCTTGTTGCGAGCCTCGAGCGAGGCCTTCAGCCACAGGCGCGGCAGGTGGAGGACGCCCAGCGGGCCGGCGACGCCGGAGCTGATCAGGGGAACGTAGGTGGTGCTCATGATGGAATCTCTTGGACGATCGACAACCTAGGAAGCCGGGGGCGGCCGGGTCAAATGTCATTCCAGAATCGAGGCAGGAAAGCCCTGCATTGCCTCGGGGGCATCGGCTGGCGAACCTGAGACCGACACCGGTCCCGGATCCAAGCCGGACGGCACGAGGCCGGGGCCGACCAGAACCGTTTTTCCCATCCCATGACCCTGTTCGAACGCATCATCGCCCGCCAGATCCCGGCCAAGATCCTCTTCGAGGACGATCAGGTCGTGGCCATCCAGGACATCCAACCCCAGGCGCCGGTGCATTTGCTGGTGATCCCCAAGAAACCCATCACCCGGATCGGGGAGGCCCAGCCCGAGGATCAGGCGCTCCTCGGGCACCTGCTGCTCAAGGCGGCCGAGGTGGCACGCACCCTCGGTCTCGACGCCTCCGGATATCGGCTGGTGATCAACCATGGCCGCGATGGCGGCGAGAGCGTCCCGCACCTGCACTGCCACCTGCTGGGCAAACGTCCGATGTCCTGGCCCCCGGGCTGAGGACACCGTTGCCATCCCCCCTGGGCGGAGGATCGACCGTGGACCGCATCAGCAGGTCCCGAAACGGTATTCGGTCCGGCTGCTGAACACCTGCCCCGGGCGCAGCACGCAGGACGGGAATCCCGGGTGATGGATGGCGTCCGGGAAGTTCTGCGTCTCGAGACAGAATCCGCCATGGGTCGACACGGGCACCCCTCCGGTGCAGACCAGACCCTCGGGCGTGCGGTTGAAGGTCCACAACTGGACGCCCGGCTGGCTGGTGTGGCATTCCATGGTGCGGCCCTGGCCGCGCTCGAACACGCGGGCGGCCAGTCCCAGCGATTTGCCCCCGTGGCGCAGCACGAAGTTGTGGTCGTAGCCCGGGGGCGTGAGGCCGGTCTTCATCCCGCGGGCCCCGATGGCGGTGGGACGCGTGAAGTCGAGGGCCGTTCCCCGGACCGGAAGCAGCTTGCCCGTGGGAATGAGCGTGTCGTCCACCTCGGTGAACTGGTCGGCGGCGATCTCCAGCTCATGCCCGAGCACATCGCCCCGGCCGGCCAGGTTGAAATAGCTGTGGTTGGTAAGGTTCAGGATGGTCGGAGCATCGGTGGTGGCCCGGTAGTCGATGCGCCACACATCGTCGCGGGTCAGGGTGTAGGTCACCGTGACCGTGAGCGTTCCGGGATAACCCTCCTCGCCATCCGGGCTGGTGTAGGTCAGGTCCACCGAGACGGCGTCATCGGTGGTGCGGATCGGCCCGGCCTTCCAGAGCTTCTTGTCGAAGCCCGACACGCCTCCGTGCAGGTGGTTCGGCCCATTGTTCACGGCGAGGACGTGGTCCTTGCCATCGAGTGAGAAACGCCCCTTGGCGATCCGGTTGGCGAAACGACCGGCGATGCAGCCGAAGAACGGATGTCCTTCGAGGTACCGGCCGAGCGTCTCGAAGCCCAGCACGACATTGCCGAGCCGGCCCTGCCGGTCCTTGGTGTGCAGTTCGGTGACCAGCAGCCCGTAGTTGGTGAACTTGAGCGTGGTTCCATTGGGGTTGCGGAAGACGAACTGGTGGGCTTCGCGGCCATCGGGCAGCGTGCCGAAGACGGTGCATTCGGAGGTCATGGGAGAACGGGATCCGCCGGCATGGGACGCCCCGCCGGTCTGGCAACCGGCGGCCAGCAGCGGCAACGCGCCGATCATCGGGAGTGCATCGCGACGGGAGAGAGGGGAGTTCATGGCGGAGTCTCAGGAAGCATCCGAAAAAAGCCGCCGATGGCAACGGCGTTTGCGATCCTGAACCAATCCCGGACCGGCCCGCGGCGCGCATTCCGAAGGTCACCGACACGAATGCAAAAGGCCGGAGCCCCCCTCTCGAGAGGGCTCCGGCCCTGCGGCGATCGCCCCCGGGGCGATCCCAGGATCAGCGGATGAACTCGTTGAAGATGGCCTCCAGGAGTTCCTGGCGGCCGGACTCGAGGCCCGAGACGTTGCCCAGGGCCAACGCATGCTTCTCGCAATCGGCGAAGGAGGCCTTGCCCGCCTCGATCTTCGCGCCGATGCCCGAATCCCAGGTGCGGTAGCGGTTCTTCACGAAACCGTCGATGCGGCCGTCCTTGCGGATGGCGGCGGCGATCTTCAGACCGCGGGCGAAGGTGTCCATGCCCGCGATATGGGCGATGAACAGGTCGTCGGGCTGGAAGCTCTCACGGCGCACCTTGGCGTCGAAGTTCACGCCACCGGTGGTGAAGCCGCCGTACTTCAGCACCGTGAGCATGGTCTTGGTGGTGAGGTACAGGTCGGTCGGGAACTGGTCGGTGTCCCAGCCCAGGAAGTAGTCGCCCATGTTGGCGTCGATGGATCCCAGAGCCCCGGCGGCGCCGGCCACCTCGAGCTCGTGCTCCATGGTCTTGCCGGCCAGCCAGGCATGATTGACCTCGATGTTCAGCTTGAAGTGCTCGAGCAGGTCGTACTCGCGCAGGAAGTTCAGGCAGGAGGCGGCGTCGCTGTCGTACTGGTGACGGGTCGGCTCCTTGGGCTTGGGCTCGATGTAGAACGGGTTCTTGAAGCCGATCTTCTTCTTGTAGTCCACGGCCATGTGCAGGAACCGGCCCAGGTGGTCCAGCTCGCGCTTCATGTCGGTGTTGAGCAGCGTAGCGTAGCCCTCACGACCGCCCCAGAACACATAGCCCTGGCCGCCCAGCTCATGGGTCCACTCCATGGCCTTCTTCACCTGGGCCGCCGCGAAGCAGAACGCGTCGGCGTTGCAGCTGGTGGCCGCTCCGTGCATGTAGCGCGGGTGGACGAAGTTCTGGGCGGTGCCCCAAAGCAGGCCGATGCCGGTGTCCTTCTGGAGCTTCTTGAGCTCCTTGCCCACCGCGTCGAACTGGGCGTTGGCCTCCTTGAGGTTCTTGCCGTGGGAACCGAGGTCGCGGTCGTGCCAGGCGTAGAAGGATACCCCCAGCTTGGTGGCGAACTCGAAGAAGGCGCGAGCGCGGGTGATCGCATCCTTGGTGGAGCATTCACCGGTGTTCCAGGAGCGTTCGGCCGTCCCCCAGCCGAACATGTCGCCGCCGGTGCCGCGCATGGTGTGCCAGTACACGGCCGCGAAGCGCATGTGGTCGCGCATCGTCTTGCCCTCGACCACCTCATCCGCGTTGAAGTGCTTGAAAGCCAGGGGATTCTTGGAATCCGGACCCTCGTAGGCGATCCGGCCGATCTTGGGGAAGAACTGCTTGCTCATGGTGTGTTGCAGAAAGGACGGCGAAAACTACGCACCGGCCCGGACCATGGGAAGCGGTTAAACAGGGGCTTGGGACGAGGGGATCCGGAACTCGGGGGCCTCAAGGGTGGAGATGTTCCTGGAGCAACCGAAGGACCTCCTCCGCGCACCGGGGATGATTCTGCCCGCTGTGGTCCGAGGGGATCACCGTCTCCGGAACCCCGTCGAGGTGACTGCTGGAATACGGTACGACCCCGTCGCTGGAGTGCTCCGGATCGTCGCAACCTTCCAGGCATCCGATGATGCTCGAAACGCGGACCCTCGGATCCATCGGCAAGTCCTGGAGCAGGCGGACGGTCTCGCTGCCGGGACTCAGCGAGTCGATGCTGCTGCCCGGGGCGATGCGTCCACGAAGCGTGAGGGCGTCGCGGTTGAAGGTGACGAGATCGGAGGTGACCTCCAGAGCGGTGATCGGAAGGCGGGCCAGGTAGCGGGCGACCCGCCCGGGCCAGTCGGTGGCCATCGGGCTCCCGCCGTGCGGCACGCAGATGAAGATGACCCGCTCCACGTGCGGGTTGGGCTCGAAGAAGAACATGTCCCGGAGCATCCGCCGCTGGGGCTCCGCCAGGCTGAGCTCGTCGATGGAGCGCGTGAAGTACCGCCTGTACAGACCCGGGCCGCCCCGGACGACCTGCATCCTCGAGAGCAGACCGCCCATGCTGTGCCCCACCAGGACCATGCGATGCAGATTGGTGTGCACCCCTTCCGGATCCATGCGCCGCCGCCACTCGGCCAGGCTCTGTCGCAACCGCGTGGAGGACCACTGCACCGGCGTGCTGCTGGGGTATTGGAAGGCGAGGAACTGGTACCGCTGGCGGATCTCCGGATCGGCCAGGAGCGCCGCATGCAGGTGACGCCAGGTGTTGGGCTCGCTCAGAAGGCCGTGGACGAACACCACGGGGATCTTGTCGGTCACCGGGGTCTCCAACGGATGGAGCCCGGTGTCATCGGAGAAACGATCGCCCCGGAAGAAGCCCAGCAGACCCAGGCTCAACAGGTTCTTCTGGTCCAATTCGCGGGTACGCACGGCGAACGGGGTCACGAAATCACCGGCCAATCCCCGTGCCCGACCGCCGGACTCGACCGTCTCGGTCCGTTTCCGGTCGTGGACCCGGAAGACGATGCTCCGGATCGGGGCCTCCGGACCGAACTCCGCGGTGAGGGTCAGGGACTGCCAGCTTCCCTCGGGCAACCCGGGCCCGTCACCGCTCCCGGAAGGTCCCCCGTTTCGGGACACCTTGCCCACGCAGGCGGCGCCAAGTCCCGGAATGGATGGGATGGCGGGGCCTTGGTGGACCCGGTACCGGTCCACCGGCACGACGCGGCGCCACGGGCCCGCACCCGGGGTGGTGTGCGGCCCGGGCTCACGGACCCACTGGTAGCGACGAAGCGGTCCCTGCAACCGGGTCGGAGCCGGCCATCGGGAATCCCACAGGCCCTGCCCGTGCCGATCGAGCAGTCGCGACAAGGCGAACCGGCTCGCCCGATCGGCGAAACCGCCATGGGTGTCCCCGTGGGAATCCTTGAGACCGGCCGACAGTTCCGCGGCGCACAGGTAAAGCCCGTCGCATTCCTGGAGACGGTCTCCGCGGAGTTGCCGCTCGATGGCCGCGGCCAGCGCGGTCTCGACCATCGCCCGACGTACCCGAGGATCGGCGGCATCGGGCTCCAGGGCGGCCAACGCGGACGTCGGCGAGGACCTCCAGGCGACTCCCCAATCATGGGCATCGAGGATCGCCTGGGTGTCCCGACCGATCTCCCCCGGATCCCATCCCGCGGAGGCATCCGTCCGGAGCGGATCGACCGACACCGCCGAGAAGGGCGTGGCACATCCGCCGATCAGGAGGACGAGCAACCCGATCCATACCGGAGTCCATCGGAGGAGGGCGGGAGTCGATGCCATGTCGCCCTGTCTAGCCCGCGTCGACCGCGGAATTCAAGCGACGCGTCGGCGATCCCCACTCGAAGACCAGTTGATGTCCGCGGGTCTCCACCAATCCCGCGACACCCAGTCCTAGCAATCGGAGCGGGCGGTGCACCAGCCCATGCCTCGCCAGCAACCAGCAACCCAGCCGATACAGGTCCCGTGCGTCGGACACGGGTTCATCGAAGGAGCACTGGCGCGTCGTGGTCGAGAAATCACCGTAGCGGACCTTCACCTGCACCGTCTGGGCGGCAATCCCATGCCGCTGCAGCTTGCCCGACAATTCCGTGGCCTGCTCCCGCAGGATGCCGCGGAGGGTGGGGCGGTCTTCCGTGTCCTCCGAGAAGGTGTTCTCGCTGCTGATGCTCTTGACGGTGTCGTCCTGGGAGAGCGGACGTTCATCGATGCCCATCGCGAACGACTTCAGGACGGGCCCCCAGGCCCCCACCAGAGCCTTGAGGTCGCCGGGGTGATCCTGGAGGTCGCCGACCGTGCGGATGCCCGCCTTGAGGAGCACCTCCTCGGTCACCCGCCCCACCCCGTGCAGGGTCCGGGCAGGCAGCGGGCGAAGGAATGCCGCCCGGTCACGGTCCGGGATGAGCAGCAGTCCGTCGGGCTTGCCCCAGTCGCTGGCCACCTTGGCCATGAGCTTGTTGGAGGCGATGCCGATGCTGGCGGTCAGCCGGCGCTCGGCACGGATCCGCGCCTTGAGCCCACGGGCCCAGCGGACGGCCGCCACCAGCGCCTCTTCGGGATCGTCGCTCCGGTTCAGGACGGAGGCGTCGAGATAGGCCTCGTCGACGGACACCTGCTCGACCTCGACGCCGGACTCGGCCACCAGGGCGAAGATCGCCCGGGATTCCTCGCGATAGCGATCCATGCGCGGGGAGAGGAACACCCCCTCGGGACACAATCGACCCGCGGTGCGGCTGGGCATGGCCGAACGGACCCCGAAGCGGCGCGCCTCATAACTGGCGGCGCAGACCACACCCCGCGAGGCCGGGGATCCTCCGACGATGACGGGCAGGCCCCGCAACTCGGGGCGGTCGCGCTGTTCCACCGCCGCGAAGAAGGCGTCCATGTCCAGATGCAGGATGACCCGGGGTGTCCCCATGCTCCGGTGGCGCGCGCCGATGGCGGTTCAGCGCTTCTTCGAGCTGAAGCCCTTCGGAAGGTTGGGATCGCCGGCTTCGGGCTCCGGCTCCGGTGAGGGCGCCGGTCGGGGAGTGGCCGCCTCCTCGGGCACTCCCAGTCGGGATCTCGCCTTCTTGGCGGCACCCGTCTCGGGATAATCGCTGATGATGCGCTCGAGCCAGGCGATGGCCTTCTCGGGCTGGTTCATCTTGCCCGAGTAGAGATTGGCCAGATGGATCGCCGTCCAACCCCATTTCTCACGGCTCAGGCGCTTGGTGAGCACCTCCTCGAGCTCGAGCGAAGCCGCGACGTAGTTGTGAAGGTCCTTCTCGTAGATCTCCGCGATGCGGATGGCCGCGTACTGCTCGGACGGATTCTTGTCGAGGTACTCGCGCATCATGCGCACGGCCTCGAGCGGATTGCCGTTGGCCCACTCGGCCTCGGCCGCCTCGTACTCGGCATCGGTGGTGGAGGGGGCGTTCTCGGAGAGCAGGACATCGCCGGTCTTCCGGGAGAACCAGCGGGAGATCTCCCAAGCCAGCAGACCCGCCAGTCCCAGGAGCGAGGCGACGAAACCGCCCATCCACGGGAACGCCCGCCCTTTCGACGGGGTCGCGGCCGGGGCCGGTCGGGAGGCGGGGGCGTTGGTGGCGATCGCGGCGGCAGGGACGCCGTTGGTGCCTGCGGCCGTTTCGACCCTGTTGGTCGCGGGATCCGCGACCGGCTCCGGGGTGCTCTCGGTCGACTCCAGGCCCGCACGTCGGACCTCCGATGCGGCATACTCCGAGCGGAAACGCTGGAGGCAGAGGGAGGCGATCAGGAACAGTGCGATTGCTGCGAATCCCTTGATCCAGGTGCTCATCGTTCGGGCCGTGGTACCGCCCCACCGAGGATTCGAAAAGCGGAAACCGACCCGCATGCCCCGCGTCGATGGCCGCCTGCGCTTCCCGCTTGAATCCTTCCACCGCTTCGGGGCCTGCTGGGCGGACATCCATGGAATGGTTCGAGACACCCCACCCCGGTTCCCCGGCGCATCCGCTCGCCTGGGACGAGGCGTTCCTGGAACGCGCCGAGTCCGGTGAAGGTGGGGAGGCGCTGTGGTTCTGGGAGGCCCCGTCGCCCTGCGTCGTGCTCGGCTACGGCCAGCAGTCCGCGATCGAGGCCGATCTGGACGCCTGCGGGAACGAGGGGGTGCCGGTGCTTCGTCGATGCAGCGGAGGGGGCGCCGTCGTCCAGGGACCCGGGTGCTGGAACTACGGGCTCGTCCTGCGCATCCCCGATTCCGGACCGCTGGCCACGATCACCGGCGCCAACGAGTGGATCATGCACCGGAACCGCGCCCTGCTGCAGGGCTTGCTGGACGAACCCGTCACCGTGGAGGGGCACACCGACCTCGCGGTGGGCGGGAGGAAATGCTCGGGCAACGCCCAGCGCCGGAAGCGAACCCACCTGCTCTTCCACGGAACCGTCCTGCATGGATTTCCGCTGGAGCTGATCCCCCGGTTCCTCAGGTTCCCGTCGGCCCAACCGGACTATCGCCACGATCGGGATCACCTGGAGTTCGTCAGGAACGTCCCGACCAGTCCCGGGGCGTTGCGCGAGGCGTGGATCCGAGGCTGGGGCGCCGAACCGGCGCGATCGGCATTCCCCGTCGAACGGACGGAGGGGGCGTTGCTGGCCCGTTATGGGGATCCGGACTGGCACCGCCGACGCTGATGCAGGGCCCGGAGGCACGGGATCATCCACCGGCGACGATGCGGACGATCTCGAGGCGGTCGCCGGGATGGAGCGGGCGTCCGGAGAACTCCGAGGGGGCGACCGCCTCGCCGTTGTGTTCCACCACCACGCTCCGCGGCGGCAATCCACGACTCCTCAGGAATTCCTCGATCGTGCACGGAAACTCGGCGGGCACGGTCTCCCCATTGGCGATCACCGACATGCGGGCCAGCCTGCCGCTCCACCGGCGGAAGTAAAGCCCCCCGCCTCACGGTGCCAGGGGGGGCGGCCAACGGCGGCGCGGCTTCACCGAAGAGGACCGGGAGACCGTCCGGGGACGGGCTTTGATCGCAGGATTTTACTTCGGGCTTCCGGGTCGAGGCCCTAGCCTGCGGGCGTGTCGCAGGATCCGATCCTCTCCCTCGAACTGCCCGGGATCACCAAGGTGAAATCCGGCAAGGTTCGCGAAGTCTTCGATCTCGGGGACTCGCTGCTCTTCGTCGCCACCGACCGCATCTCCGCCTTCGATTGTGTCATGCCCAACGGCATCCCGCGGAAGGGCGAGATCCTCACCCGGATCTCCCACTTCTGGTTCGACCAGACCGAATCGTGGCTGCCCAACCACCGGTTGCTGAAGGCCGGCGATCCCCTGCCCGAGCGACTGAGACCCTTCGCCTCCGTGCTCGAGGGGCGGAGCATGATCGTGCGGAAGACCCGACCGCTGCCCATCGAGTGCGTGGTCCGAGGCTACCTGTCCGGATCGGGATGGAAGGAATACCGGAAGTCGGGAAGCGTCTGCGGCATCGCCCTCCCGGCGGGTCTCCGGGAATCCTCGGAGCTCCCGGAGCCGATCTTCACGCCGGCGACCAAGGCCGAATCGGGGCACGACGAGAACATCTCGTTCGAGCAGGCCGTCCAGTGCACCGGCCGCGAGGTCGCCGAGAAGGCCCGCGACCTGAGCCTCCGGCTCTACCGCTTCGCCCGCGATCTCGCCCGTTCCCGCGGCATCATCATCGCCGACACCAAGTTCGAGTTCGGCCTGGTCGACGGCGAATTGATCCTCATCGACGAGGTGCTCACCCCGGATTCCTCCCGGTTCTGGCCGGCGTCGGAGTACGCCCCGGGCCGGGGCCAACCCAGCTTCGACAAACAGTTCGTGCGCGACCACCTCGAGACCCTCGACTGGGACAAGACCCCCCCGGCCCCGGCGCTGCCACCGGAGATCGTGGCCAAGACCCAGGCCAAATACATGGAGGCCTACCGCCTGTTGACGGGTTCGGCGCTCTGAGAACGAACGGACAGGTTTTCCATGCTCAAGGCATCCCCCAAGAAAGATCCCCTGCGCACCGACGGCCGCTTCGCGATCGTGTGCTCGAGATACAACGCCGAGTACACCGAACCGATGCTCTCGGCGGCCACGGCGGTGCTCGAGGCCGCGGGCGCCTCGGCGGTCGAGGTGGTCCGGGTGCCGGGCGCCTTCGAGATCCCGGTGGCGGCCTCGGCCCTGGCTCGGCGCGGCCGACCCGCACTCCGGGCCATCCTCTGCCTCGGGGTGATCTGGCAGGGGGAGACCTCGCACGCCGACCAGATCGGCGGGGCCGTCACCCGGGCCCTGATGGACATCGGAATCGCGACGGGGGTTCCCTGCATCCATGAGGTGCTGACCGTCGCCAACCGGTCCCAGGCGCGGCGGCGCTGCATCGATCCGGAGACCAACCGGGGCGTCGAGGCGGCCCATGCCGCGCTGGAGATCTCCGAGGCCCTCGCGGCGGTCCGGTCGCGATCCCCGGGCCGTCGCACCGCCTAGACCAGCCCTCCATGGCCATGAACCGAGCCCCCCTCCCGCCGGATCGGCTGACCTTGGCCCTCGCCGTGGGCGTCCTCGGCCTGGACCAGTCGACCAAGTGGGTGATCCAGCGCTGGATGGAGTTCGGATCGGAAAAGACCCTCCTTGAGGGCTTCTTCAAGCTGGTGCACTGGGGCAACACCGGAGCGGCCTGGAGCATCTTCCGCCATCACAACGACTGGCTGGCCGGTTTCTCGGCGATCGCCATGCTCGCGCTGTGGCGATGGCGCCACCACTTCGAGTACCGGGTGCGGGCCGGCCAGGTCGCGCTGGGCCTCCTCTTCGGGGGCATCGTGGGCAACCTCATCGACCGGGTCGTCCATGAGCACGTGGTCGATTTCCTCCGGTTCTACTGGGTCCGCAGGACCGGCTCCGAGCTCGGGTTCCCGGCCTTCAACGTCGCCGATTCGGCGATCTGCACCGCCGTCGGCATCCTGATGATCCTTTCATGGCGGGCCGAACCGCCCTCGACCGCCGGGCGTCCCGTCGGGGGCGGCCCGACCGAATGAGCCCGATCCTCCTCACGGGGCCGACCGCCTCGGGCAAGTCGGCCGTCGCGGTGGAACTGGCCGAGCGGATCGGCGGCGAGATCGTGTCGGTCGATTCGATGCAGGTGTACCGTGGACTCGACCTCGGCACCGCGAAACCGACCCCCGAGGAACGGCAGCGGATTCCCCACCACCTGGTGGACGTGGTCGGGCTGCGTGAACCCTTCGATGCGGCCCGTTTCGTGCGACTGGCCGGCGCCGCCATCGACGACATCGTGCGGCGGAACCGGATCCCGATCCTTTGCGGCGGCACCGGCCTGTACTTCAACGCCTGGCTCGGGGGCCTGGGCTCGGCCCCGCCTCCCGACCCTGAACTGCGGGCCAGGCTCGAGGCCGCCGACACCGCCGAACTGCTCGATGAACTCGCCAGGAAGGACCCGGTGACCCTCGATCAGATCGACATCCGGAACCGTCGCAGGCTGGTCCGGGCCGTCGAGGTGATCCGCCTGACCGGCAGGCCGTTCTCCGAACAGCGGGCCCGCTGGCCCGAACGGGGATCCGCATCGCTGGCCGGCCGGGCCTTCGGCCTCGAGCGCGACCGGGCCGATCTGGTGAGGCGCATCCATGAACGCGTCGACCGGATGTTCGAGGCCGGCCTCGTCGCCGAGACCGCGCAACGGCTCGACGAGGGACTGAGGGAGAACCGCACGGCCCTCCAGGCGATCGGCTATCGTCAGGTGGTGGAACACCTCGAGGGTCTTCGGCCGCTCCGTGCGACGGTCGAGGAGGTCCAGACCCGGACCCGTCAGTTCGCGCGTCGCCAGAGGACGTGGATGCAGGGACAACTCGACCTCGATTGGCTGGAGGTCGGCGCGACGGAATCGGCAGACGCCACCGCGGAGCGGATCGTCACGAGACTCACCTCACCCGCCCCTTCGATCGGGTGAGGAATCCGCGGCCTCAGGGGGTGATCACCCGGAGATCCACCACCTCACCCGGCAACAGGGAGACGTTGGCAGGGAGCGAGACGAGGATGGGCAGACCGTTTTCCGACGATGCGCGGCCGTCGCCGCCGGTCGGTGATGAGGACGAGCTCCGCGGAAGCAGCGACGGGAAGATCGGTTCGAGCTGGGCCCCCACGCGGATCACCTCGCCCACGCCGATCTCTCGGGTGCGCGCCCGGGACCGCACCTCGACCTTCATGCCGGGCCGGGCGTCGACCTGCAGGGGTTGACGCACGAACGCCACCACACGGGAGGGTTTCTCCTGCGATACGGTCAGGATCGGCTCGCCCGCCTGGACGGTCTCTCCGCTCCATCGGTGGACGACGCTCACCACCCCGTCGAACGGAGCGAGCAGGTCGACCGGCATCAACTGCGCCTCGATCAGGTCCAGATTGCGGGTCTCGACCTCGATGGCGGCGCTCACCGACGACGACTCCTGGCCCTCGGGCTTGGTCGCTCCCATCTGATGGATCGTCTCGCCGATCTGGGACACCAACACCTCCAGTTCCTTCACGGCCGCCTCCTCGATCGCGGCATCGCGTCGGGAGATGTCGAGTTCATCCTGGCTGAGGACCGGCAGCGGTTGGTTCGCCCCCGGATTGCCCACCCCGGACCGCAACTTCTCCAAGCGGGCCAGTTCCAGTTGGCGATAGGCGCTCCGGGCCTTTGCCGAGAGCCAGTCGACCCGCTTGGACATCCAGTCGAGTCGCAGACTCTCGAGGTTGACGCGACTGTTCTGCTTCCGGAGGTCCGAGTCGTTCCCCGCCCGGATGAGTCCGATCCTCGCCCGGCTGAGGGCGATCTGGGCCTCGAGCACCCGGGGTTCGGCGGTGATGACCCGGGCCAGGACCTGGCCCGCGGTCACCCGCTGGAGGGCGTCCACCTGGATCTGGGCGATGCGGCCGGGCCCCAGACTGGAGACGATGCCGCGGACCGATTCGGCCTCGCCCACCAGGGTGGCCGGACCGACATAACCTCGCCACAACCACAACGTCGCGACGAGCACCGCCGCGAATGCGACGTAGGGCACGACCTGTATCCGGAATTCCCGGAACAGGGTGCCTGGAGGGGTAGGAATCGGCGGCAAACCGCCTCCCTGCCCTGGGGTTGGTTGGTTTGGCATGCGACTACACTTCCGATTCGTCCTCGGCTTTCAGGCTGGTGACGCGCGACACCCCCGGGAAGGCCTTCAATTCGGAGACCAGTTCCCCGGCCCGGGAGGCGTCCCTCAGGAGGATGCGATAGGAAAGATCGGCCCCGTCGGAGGCGGCTCCGGCCCTCTGGCTGGCCAGTTGGCTGCGTCGACCATGGCGGGCGAGCAAACCGGCAAGGCTCGGAAGTTCATCGAGGGGCCTGCCCCAGTGCAGGTTGAGGATCAGGTCGTACCGATGACGTGCGCCGAAGGAGGTCCAGTGCAGGTAGAGCATGATGACCGCGAACACCACGGCACCCAGGATGGCCGTGCTGAACTTCCGGGTGCCGGCGGCCATGCCCGTGCTGATGCTGGCGAGGATGTAGGCCGTGTCGAGGGTGTCGCGCAGGATGTTCCGGAAACGGACCACCGCGAAGACCGCCATCATCCCGAAGGCCATCAGCAGGTTGTTGAACATCACCGCCATCACCAGTGCCACGATGACGCAGAGGATGATCAACGAATTGACGAACGACCTCGAATAGCTCAGGCCGGAGTGGCAGGCCATGTAGACCCACGCCACGCAATGCCCGCACAGGAAGGCGATCAACAGCCCGAGGACGATCCCCATCAGGTCGTCGGGCGCGGTGCCGAAGTCACCGCGAAGAAACAGGTCCGAGACATTCATGCCGGTTCGAAGCCGGGTCGCCCCAGCCACTTCGCGAGGCGTGATAGTCGCGCCTGTCGGCGCTCGACCGCCAGCCCAAGCTGCGTTTTTTTGAGGCCGACGGCGGGATCCCGCAGGAAATGGTGCTCCCCCTTCACCGCGATTCCATCGGCATACTTGGAGGCCGATCCCTGCCGCAACCCGAAAACACGCACCATGTCGGCGAACCAATCCGGGAATCGGCCGGTGAACTTGAGTTCCAGGATCACCAGGGGACCGAAGACCGGGGTGGGATCGTCCATCTCGGCCGTGAAACGGGCCGTGAACTCCGGCGAAATGAGGACGTTGCGATCGAAGGTGACCCGGACGGAATTGTCGTGCGGGCTGATCCAGGCCTCCCGGTCATACGAGACGTGCGCCACGGGGTACGCCCGCAGGTCGCTCGACAACTCGACGAAGCGCTGCACCGCCCCGAGCTGACGGGCGTCCTGGCTCACCAGTTCGCCGGCCTGCGGCAACTGACCCGCCAGGACGGCCTCGACCGCAGGGCGCTGGACCCCGCACCGCTGCTTGAGGATCGCGTCGTTCATCCGGCGCTTGATCTCGAAGAAAACGGGCGCCTGCGGGTTCGGATTGTCGGCGTAGAACCGGAGGCGCAACTTGTAGCGGTTCTTGTTCCCGTTGATGGTGCCCCAGTAGATATGGAGGTCGTCCGAATCGAGGTACAGATTGTGGATCGAGTAGGACAGATTGGGTCGATGGGCCCCGTATTCGTCGATCTCCAGATAGGACGCGACGAACTCCCGCAGGGCCAATGCCACCGCCTCGGGAATGATGTACTTCAATTCCCAACGCTGCATCTGCATGTTGTCCTGTGCCATCGTGCTTGCCGAAGTTACTCACGCCCGGGTTCCGGGATGTCTACCGGATCGTCACCTGAATGTCACCCGCCGCGAGCGGACGTTTCACAAGCGGTCGGGTTTCCCGCTGGGTCTCCGAGGCGTTTATCCACACTAAGCAAGTACCATGCCTGTCGAGACGGTCCAGCGGGTTTGGTTCCGGCGGAAGGATGTTCCGCACCACCGCCCGAAGGTTCACCGTTGCAGCTCTAGCAGGAGCGGATCCCCGTCGCCGCGTCGGTATTGGAAGGGAACGCTCTCCACCACGGCCTGGACGAGGGCCGAGAAGCGCAACCCCCGCTTGCGCAACCTGGCCTCGATGGTGGCGAGTGCCGGACGATCGTAGTACTCGAGTCCCCGCCCCAAGGCGTAGGTCAGCACCTTTTCGCTCAGGCAGCGGATGAAATCGGCCTGCCTCGAATCGGACAGCACCCGACTCAGTTCCGCATGATCGGCGAAGCGCTCGCCGGACACCAGTTCCCCGCCGGTCTCGACCGGTTCATCCCCGTCCTTCTCGCGGTACCGGCCCACGGCGTCGAAATGCTCGAAGGCGAAACCCAGCGGATCCATCTTGGCATGGCAGGAGGCGCACATCGGGTTGTCGCGATGGGCGTCCATGCGCTGACGGAGGGTGCCATGGGTCTCCTTGGACTCCAGGGCGGGAACCCCTGGCGGCGGCGGCGGCGGTGGCGAGGCGAGGATGTTCTCGAGGATCCACTTGCCGCGCTTCACGGGCGAGGTGCGGTTGGGATTCGAAGTCAGGGTGAGCACGCTGCCGTGGGTCAGCACCCCCCTGCGACCCGATCCCTCCAGGGACACCCGGACGAAGCCCCGGCCCTTGACATCCTTCATGCCGTAGTGGCGGGCGAGGCGATCGTTGACGAAGGTGTAGTCGGCGGTGAGGAACTCCGTGATGGGTCGATCCTTCCGCAGGATGTGCTCGAACAGGGCCTCGGTCTCTCCACGCAGGGCCGACCGAAGCGCCGGATCGAACCCGGGGAAGAGCTTGTCGTCCGGAGTCACGATGTCGAGGGTGCGCAACTGGAGCCACTGGCCGGCGAAGTTGTCCACCAACGCCCGGGAACGCGGGTCGGCCAGCATCCTCCGGACCTGGGCCTCGAGGTTCCTCCGCAACCGTCCCTTGTCGGCCAGCGCGAGGAGCTCGTCGTCGGGCATGGTGCTCCAGAGGAAGTAGGACAGCCTCGAGGCCAGCGCGTGCTCGGAGACCCGGTGAACCGCCCCGGGATTGTCGGGCTCGACCTGGGGCTCGCCACGGAACAGGAAATGGGGCGAGACGAGGACCGCCGTCAGCGCCTGCTTGACGGAGGCCTCGAATCCATCACCGGACTCGCGGGCACCGGTGAACAGGCCCATGAGGCCATCGAGCTCCGCCGACGTGGTCGGCCTACGGAAGGCCCGGCCGGCGAATCGACGGAGGATCTCCCGGGCCACGACATTGGTGGTCTTGGGGCCGGGATCCTTGAAGAAGATGCGGCGATGCTGGGCATGGATCGGAGGCACGGCTTCCGAGAAGGGACCCCGCACCTCGATGAATTCGACCTGCAGATTGCGGTCCTCGATCTTCTTCTCCTTGTAGGTCTTGCCCTTGGCGTTGGTCCGCACGAGTTCGGTCTCGCGGTAGAAGTCGTTCAGGAAGGCCACGCCCAACCGGTGTCGGCCCGGATCGAGCCGGAGTCGGTGCTCATGCAGCTTGGCATTGCCCCTGCCGCGGCGCACCTCGATGGACTCCAGTTCGCCGCCGTCGGCCTTGAGTGCCATCCGCACCTTCTCGTCGCCGGCCTGATCGCCGTAGGCCTGGACACGGAACAGGTACTCGCCGGGTACCGGAGCCTCGTAGGCGACCGACATCTCTCCCTGCGTCGAAAGGGTCGCCAATGCCCCGCCCCCCTGGTGGCCCTCGATCTGGGAAGGGCTGTACCGGAGGGTCTTGGGCGTCAACGGACCCGACACGATGGCACGGTCGAGGATCGTCTCCGCCGCCTTGAGGTACTTCTCCAACAGGACCGGAGGCACGGACAGGACGTCCCCGATGTTGTCGAAGCCGTAGCCGACATCGTCCTGCGGAAAGTCGGCCGCCGGCTCGAAATCGACCCCCACCAGATCGCGCACCGTGTTGTTGTACTCCACGCGGTTGAGGCGCCGGAGCGTCACACGGCCCGGATCGGGCCGATCGGGATCGATGGGGAAGAGGGTCCGCTCGATCCAGCCGACGAGATTCGTGCGTTGTTCGGGGGTCGGCCGGGTCTTCCGCTTCTTCGGAGGCATCTCCCCCGAACGGACCGTCTGGATGACGCGCTCCCAGGTGCCGCGGTCTCCCAGGACGGCCACCAGATTGGTATGGCGGTCGAAGTTCACCCCGCCCTTGGCCTCGCTGTCGCCGTGGCAGTCCCAGCAATGCTCCCGAAGCAGCGGCATCACGGATTCACGGAGCTGTCCCTCCACGACCGCCCGATCCATCCGGGGAGCGGCGGCGGGACGAGCCTTGGCGGCCCCGAGCCACATCCCGAGCGCGATCGGGATCAGCAGGAGAGTGGAGGCGGTCTTGATCATGCATGGAGTCCGACGTGGGAATCGTCGGTGGTATTGAGGGAAAGTCGACCGATCCGGCCGGGGCGTCAATCACCCCTGCGACCCCGGCGACCGCTGACCCTCCGCGCACCCTCCGCCCGTAGTCGGCGCAAGGCGATCTCGGCCGCCTCCCCGGCACCCAGTTCGGCCGCCGCCGAATAATCCCGGAGAGCTTGTTCGGATTCGCCAAGCAACTCCCGCGCCTGCGCGCGGTCCAACAACAGTGAGGCGTCGCGTCCTCCCGGGGGCATCCGGCGGTCGATCTCTTCGATCGCTTCCCGGAGATCGGTCGCCGCCTCGCCGTTGCGCCCAAGGCCCGCCAGCGCCCGGGCCCGGCGGATCTTCCAGGCACCCGGGAGCCGGGCGGTCTCCAACTCCCCGCGGATGGCCTCGAGGGCTTTCCGCCATTGGGCGGCGTCGAGCAGGGCTTCGACCCGCTCGGCCACAAGAATGCCGGCTCCGGTGTGCCGGATGCCCTCGTCCAGACCGGCCAACCGCTCGCGGGATCGCTTCAACCGCTTCTGGAGGGCGCTGCGATCGAGATACCCGGACACCAGCGTCGGGTCGGCGCGCAACGCTTCGTCGCAATCCCTCAGGGCCGCCGCCGGAGAGTCCCCGGACGCATGGGCCTGGCCGCGGATCAGCAGGATGGCGGCCCGTTCCTGCGGCGACAACGAAGGCAACCGCAGGGCCTGTCGGAGCGTCACCAAGGCGTCGGCCGTGCGTCCGTCCCGGAGCTGGGTCTGGGCCAATTCCCGGAACAGCAGCGGGTCCCGCGGCTCGAGCCGGACCGCCCGTTGCAGATCGTTCGCGGCTTCGGACCACCGACCGAGGGTCCGGTACTCGATGGCGCGCTCGAGCAGCAGATCGGCCGATTCCCCCTGCCGCGCCATCCGCTGCGTCAGTTCCTCGATCTCGTGCTCCGGGCCCTCGTGGGCCGCGAGACGGAAGGCCAACAGCGCCGTGATCGCGATCGGAGGAGCCCGCATCAGTCCTCCATCCACAACCGGGGATCGAGACCGAAGTCGATCACCCCCTCGGACTGGGCATGGCATTCGATGGCGATGACGTTGGTCCCATCGACCAGGTGCCGGTGGGCCGAACCCAACGGGACATACACGTATCCGGAGTCCTCCCGGAGCTTCAACCCCTGCACGTTGCGACCGGAACTGCGGCCGGCGTTCACCCGGGCCACCTCGTGTCCATTGACATGGACGATCATCGCATCGGCGTAGTCGACCTGGAGTCCAAGCTCGGTGACCTTGTCGGCCTGAGGGACGGTGAACTCGCGACGCGCATAGATCGACGGACGACCGCCCGAGGCGTTCCCCTCGCCCGACTGGAATCGGCCGCGTCCGGAACGGAAGGGCGGCCGGGCCTCGTCCCAGGCCGAGGCGTCGAAGCCCGCACCGGTCCACGCACGGCCCTGCGGATGACCGGTGAGGAGCGTCCGCCAGGAGGCTCCCGGCGGGATGAGCACCGTGTAGTCCAACGGAGGGGGATTCGGGGTCTTGGGAGCCTTTTCAGGGGCCTTGTATTCCGGAGGCTGCCACGGCAGGGACAACCGTTTGACGACGACCTTGCCGCTCTTGACGAGGCTGAAGCGATCCCGCTCGACGCCCTCCCGGTTGATCATCCGCCCCACGAGCGTGTCTCCCTCGACATCGATCACGCACGAGCCGTGCTCCACCATCGTCCGGCGCATCACCGGCGAGGTGCCGACCCGTCCGAGGCCGGCACCCGAGTGACCCGCCACCACCTGCACCGTGCCCTCATGGGGGCGCAGCCCGGCGCTCTTGCGATAGGCACCGTCGCCCGAGGGATCGCCGTCGCCGTCGTCGAGGATGAATCCCTCCGCCACGGTGGCGTTGGTCGAATACGCGCCATCCATGAGCATCGAGCGCTCGTAGATGTGCGAGTGGCCGGTGAGCACCAGGTCGACCCCGCCCGACTCCAGGATGGGGAGCAGATGGTGCCGCACCTCGACCAGGTCGGCCTCCTTGTCGCTGTCGTGGCTCCCCTTGGTGTAGGGGGGGTGATGCCAGAACGCGATCAACCACTCGGCATGGGCCTTTTCCAGGTCGGCCTTGAGCCACTTGGCCATGGCTCCGGTGGGTTTGCGGTCGAGGTCGTGGGAATCGAGGCAGATGAAGTGGATGTTCCCGTGGTCGAAGGAGTAGTAGGCCTCGGTGCCCGAGGCGAGCCCCCCGGATTCGCCGCGGGTCGGCACCAGATAGGCGTCGTAGTAGGGACCGATGCCGGTGCTTCCCTTCGAGGTGTGTCCCTCGTGATTGCCCATGGCCGGCCAGCAGACCAGATTGCGCAGCGTGTCGGCGTAGGATTCGAAGAACCGGCTTTGGAACTCCACGTCCCGGCCGGTGCCATAGGCCATGTCGCCCACGTGGATCCAGAAGTCGAGGGGCCGACCATCGCGCTGGACCCAACGGCGCATGCCTTCATGGACCGCGCGCTGGGCCTCCCGGCCCGTGCCGCTGTCGCCCAGCACCCAGAAACGGTAGGGGCGGACGGTCCCGGGCTTGGGCTGGGTCCGGAAACGGTGCTCCTCCGATTCGGGTGTCAGCCTGCGGGTGCCGTCGAAGACCGCATAGTAGTGGACCGAGTCGGGAGACAATCCCTCGATGCGGGCCTCGTACTGGAAGGTTCCGACGGGGGCGCTGTGCAACTTCGGCAGGGCCAGATGATCGCGGGTGCGCAGGGCCTGCCAGCGGGGCGACAGCGTCTGGTCCTGGGCCCCGAGGCTGGCGCGGACCACGATGGACTCCGGCGGCACCACCTGATCGAGACGATCGGGCCGACTTCCCCAGCGCACCACCGGCCGGATGGGCCCCTCCGTGCGCCACAGCACATGGATGCGTTCCGGACTCGCGGCCTGGACATAGGGAAGCCGTGCCATCGGGGGCTCCGGATTGGCGCTCCGGACGACGCCGGAACCCACCAGCATGGCCAGGCACAGAAGCCGCAGGAATGGGGGGGAGACGACCGTCATCCGGGTTCCCGACGGTGTGTCCGACCGGAGATTCTTGGAGGGATGATTCATCGTGAAGGTGTCGGTCGGGATTCCCCGGTTGGAACGTCGCCCCATCGCTTGACGAGGGATTCGATCCTCGAATCCCAGTCCTTCCAAGCCGAGGCCCATCGTTCGCCGGCGAATCGTTGACGAGCCTCGGGCAGCATACGTTCCAGGGATTGGAGTTCGCGTCGCGCCTCGTCGGCCTCGTCGTGGCCCGCCAGGAACTCGATCCACAGGAGCCGGTTGGCGGGATACCCCGGAGCCGTCCTCGCGGCCCGCTCCAGATGGAACCGGGCCTTGCTCCGGCTCCCCACGCCCAACGGCGGCGGCGGGCACTCGTCGTAGAGCATCCCGAGCGAGCGATCGGCTCCGGCATGGTCGAATCCGGGATCCAGCAGGAGACAGGCCTGCCAGGCGTCCTCCATCTCCCTCACCCGTCCCAGGGCCTTCAGGGGTTGGGCCTGCGCGAGGATTCCCAGGTTCAGCCCGAGATAGTAGTGGCAGCCCGGCTCGGTAGGAGACTGCACCAACGCCTTCCGGCAGGCCTCCACGGCCTCCCTTGCCATGCCGACGCGGACCGGCTTGGAGGGGACGGTTTCGCAACGATCGAAGCAGGCCCGGGCGAACTCCCATGCCAGGACCGGCTTGTCCGGGTCTTCCCGGTGCAGTGCCCGGGACCGCTCGTAGACACGGGTCGAACGGATCGCCTCCGTCTCGGCCCGGACCGCGACGACCCACAACCATCCGGCACCCAGCATCGCAACCCAACGGCCGGCACCCATGCCTGCGCTCCCGATCCGGATTCCTTCCCCGAATGTCATCCGCCGAAGATGCTTCCGCAGACGATCGGACTGCAAGCGACGTTCCTGGGTCGGCCATCGCGGGCATGCGCGCTCATTCCTCGACCAGGTGGAAGAAACCGGACGCTCGGGCGGGATCCAGCGACAACGGGATGCGGACATTGCCGGTCGGTGTCACCTCGGGTGGCAGGCCCGTGTCCTGCCATCGGGCGCGGGGCAGGCCCAGGTGGTCGGCGGTGAGCACCCGCAACCGACGATCCCTGGCGGAAACCACACGACCCGAGGAATCGACGGCCTCGAGCTCCAGCCTCCATTCGGAGCCCGACAACGACTGGCCGACCACCCGTCCGCCGATCACCCTTCTCCGCTGTCCTATGCCCAGGACCCCCGGGGTGTAGCGCACCTTCTGGACCGGACGGGCGTCGACCGTGGCGATGATCGAATCGAGGGGCGCGGTCCCGAACCGCAGTTCGGTGGTGCCACCCTTGGCCCGGACGCGGAAACCCGCCTCCACCAGCACCGAGATCCCCGACGGTGCGGCGCGGCCGGACGGTTTCCACAACACGGCCCCGATCCGGCCCTGGGCGGCCCCCGAGCGATTCTCCATGGACGAGATGTCCCCGGGCGCCTTGATGCCGATGAATTCCAACGCCGCCGGATCGAACTCGAGGTTGAATGAAAACGCGTTCTCGTCGCCCACCCCCTCGAGGAGCACCGGAACCCAGGCCTCCTCACCGGAGACCAGGTCGGTCCAACCGAAGGTCAGGGAACGGATGGACGCGGCACCGGCGGACCGGACCGCGGACTTGGCCGGAAAGGGTTTCGATCCCCGGTTCAAGGAGTATCCCGGACCGCCGGTGGCCGGGTCGGCGGCCGGTTGGAGCGGGTCGAGCCTCGCCACATAACGGGCCACCTGGACCAGGTCGGCCAGATTGATGGCCCAGTCCCCGGAATCGGACCTCGGTGCACAATCGACCCGCCGGCGCACCACCGGATTGGCCTCGACCTGCTTGTTGGCCAGCATCGTGGCGATCGCCGTGATGTCGAGCACGTCCACCGATCCCGTGCCGTTCACGTCCCCCTCCACCGAGTCGGCCAACACGGCGACCCCACCGCCCTCGGACACCATCATGGCCTGGGTGGCGTTGGTGTAGCCGACACGGAAGGCGAGATCCCGATGGGCCGCCTCGAGTTCGGCGTCTCCGAGAACCCGTACAGGCAGCCGGAGCGGAGGGATCGCCGACACTCCGGAGGAACCCGGATTGCGGATGATCTCGATGGACGCGGCGGTCTGCGCGGTCAGGGAGAGTCGGGCGATCCGGTTGGTACCCCGCGCGAATCCCAAGGTCGGATCCTTCTGCGAGATCAGCACCTGCAAGCGGAACTGGTTGCCTCCGACGCCGCCGTTGGCCGGTGGCGCAACCACCGAACCGAGGCGACGGGTGCTGATGGTGGCGGTCGTGTTGAGGGATGACTCGAGGGCGAGTGTCACGTTCGACTCGTCGGCCAGGAGGTACGGGGTCGTGCAGACCAGGGTGAACGACAACGCCGACTCGTCGCCGAAACCCACCAGCGACAGCGGGATCTCCACGGCCCCTCCCGGGGCGGCGAGGGTCTCGGCAGGCATGCGCAGGACACGATCGACCCGGAAGGCGATGGTCCTCGACACGCCATTGGTGCCGCCCACGAGGTTCGTCGCCACCAGTCGGTAGATGCCGGCGTTGGTCGACAGGGCGGCGATCGGCAACCGGGGCGAATTGGTGGGCGACGAGAAGGCCTGGAAACGGGCCGGGGTCGATCCCGAGGCGGCCTCCACCTGCCTCTCCCATCGGAAGGTCGGCGCCGGGAATCCGGTCACGGACACGTAGGCCGAGAGATCCACGGTGGTGTAGGCGGACGCGGCCACCGTCATGTCGACGCCCGGTGAGGCTCCTGAAACCCAGGTGCCCCCGCCCTCGACGGGAACCGGTGGCGTGCCCGGCACCGACAAGGCCGCCGCCGAAGTCACGGCCACCTGGAACGGGGCCACCTGCTCGGTTCCGGCGAGCTCCGCTCCCCCGGCCGAATCGAGCTGCACGGCCCGCACCCGGTAGCTGCCGGTCATCGATGGAATCAGGTTCGCCGTTCCCACGGAGAACGAGGCCCGTCCACCATTCCCCGAGACATCCAGCTCGAAGGTCCCGCCGGGGGACCAGGCCGCCGGCAACGCGGGCACCACCACAGGGAACGAGCCGCTGGCGTCCTGCCAGCCCGAGGCATCGTCCCAGCGCTGCAACTGCACCCTGCCGACCAGGGCCCCGTTCAACTGGATCTCGAGGGATCCGGCGGTGCCGGAAGGCCCGGCGATGTTGGTCCGCGACAGCGAAACGGTGATCGGAAGCACCGGGGTGAATCCCCCGGAGACGCTGGTCCCACGGTTCCGATCCGACGCCAGGCTGGAGCCTACCAGCGGATTGGAGAGGCGGACCGTGTAGGCCCCGATCTGGCCGAAGCTGAAATTCGTGAGCGCCAGCAGGGCATTGGTGGCCCGTGGAACCTCGGAGCCGTCCCTGAACCACTGGTAGAGGACGCCGGGACCGTGGCTTGAGATCACCGAGAAGACGACGTTGGTGGATCCCGCCGCGACCGGGCCTAGCAATGCCGGGACGGATGCGTTGGGGGCGACCGACGACGAGACCGCCGGGGGGACCAGCTCAGGAAAGATGCCGACCATGACCAGGTTGGTGACCGTCTTGCCGAGGGCGTTGCCCACCACGATCTGATAGGCGCCCGATTGGGCGACCGTGAGCGTCCGAGGACTGGCCACGACCGCCTGCCCCGTGGCCGTCGCGGTGGCATTGGTCACGGGGATGTCCAGCGGGGTCACCGCGTCGCCCGTCCGGGCGTCGAACACGGTCACCCTGGGGATCGGGTCGCCCTTGGCCCGGATCGTGAACGCCAGTTGGAGTCCCGCGTTGGCCGCCGCGAGATGGGTTCCGGCGGCGTTCTGCCCCAACGCGGTCACGGTGGGCGGATTCCCGGAAAGCCACGCGGCAGGTTCGACGAACACCTCCGTCGGCGGATCGGCGATGCGGAGGGTCGCGGAGCGGAGGTCGCTGCCGAAGGCGTTGGCCACCTCGAGATCGATCCGCAAGGAACCGGCCTCGGACGGCGGGACCGTCACCGTGAGCTGGGCGTTCGTGGCACCCGCCACGAGCGCGCCGTTGCGCCGCCAGCGGTACTGGACGGGAGGCGCCCCGTTCTGGAGGCCCGCTCGAAGGGTCAGTGTCCGCCCACGGTCGGTGAAGTCGGTGACGGGGTTGAAGTCGCGGACACCGGAGGCCGAGGACTCGCGCACGGTGACGGTCTCGAGGATCGGGGCCTCACGCGAGACCAGGGCGAGGTTGTGATCACCGCCGGCGGCGATGTCCACGACGTTCACCAGGCCGGCGGGCACCTGTGTCTGTCCCGAGCCGTTGTAGCCCCAGGCCACCACCGTGCCATCATCCCGAAGCGCCAGCGCATGGGCCCGGCCGGCGGCGATCTTGACCACCCGGTTGAGCCCCGCGGGCACGGCCGTGCGTCCATCGGCCGGATTGCCCCAGGCCACCACCGTGCCATCGGCGCGCAACGCCACCAGGTGCGAAGCGCCCGCCTTCAGGGACACCACGTTCGTGGCCTGGAACGGAACGGACACCACGCCCGGGGCGTCGGAACCCCACACGACCACCTGTCCGCCGGCCAGAAGTGCGGCACTGAAGGATTCGCCGGCGGCCACCTCGACCGCGCCGACGACCCCGGACGGCACCCGGCGTTCGCCGAAGAGGTTGTCACCCCCGAACGCCGCGACCGATCCGTCGGCGCGGAGGGCCAGCACGTGGGTCGAACCGACCGAGACCGAGACGAACCCGCCGAAGGCGTCGGCGTCGGTCGCCGGAAGTCCGACGGATCCCCTGTCGCCGAAGAAGGCGAGGTCTCCAGGAAACTGGTCCTTGAACCGGCCCGAGGCGACGGGTGTCGGTGCGTTCGTGGGCTTTCGCAGGACGGCGCCGAAGAGATGCCCGAAGCTCACCCGGCTCAGGATGATGCGACCGGAGGCGTCCTGCAGGGCCTCGTTCCACGAGGTCCGGTCGGTGTGATCGATCCCGCCGGTGCCGTAGGTGATGATCCCGCTGCCACCGCCGGTCAGGAGGGTCGGCCCCCTCAGCAGGAGCCTGCTGCCGACATGGTTGGTGCCGCCCACGAGGATCCCGGGGCGCAGCGCGACCGCCTGGACCAATTCGGCGGAGGCGACCGCATCGACATCGTCGGCCGTGATCCCGGGTGGAAGTTCCGGTGGGCGGTTCAACCCGAGCAGGCTTTCGCCCCAGGCCACCAACGAGCGGGTGCGGACCTGGGCCTGCAGGGTCGGGACCGGGAGCAACCCCAGCAGGACGACGGCCAGGAGGCGGAACCGTACGTTGGGACGGGAACACATACTACGATTCCATCGGCCGATCGCCCTCCGACTTGAATCGTCAGGCCCGTCCCGGCGGCCGCGGCCGGAGGTGGATGCGGTCGCGGATCCCGGCATCTTCCGCGCGGGGTCGGCGGGGCTTTGACATCCCGGGGGTGACGCTCCCAATCTTCCTGGATGTCGTTCGCCTTCCGATTCCTCGGCACGGGCACCTCGCAGGGGGTGCCCATCATCGGCAGGGAGTACCCGGAGGCATTCCTCGCCAATCCCAGGAACCATCGGCTGCGCGCATCGATCTACGTGGAGACCCCCATGGTCCGACTCGTGGTCGACACGACCCCGGATTTCAGGGCCCAGATGCTGCGGGAGCGGCTGGGGTTTCTCGATGCCGTGATCATCACCCATGCCCACGCCGACCACATCATGGGCATGGACGACTGCCGGCGGGTCTGCGACCTGCGCGAAGGACCGCTGCCCGTCCACGCGACCGAGGAGACCTTCCGATCGCTCCGCCGGGTCTTCGACTACGCCTTCGGCGGCCACCCGATCCCCTTCAGCTATTTCCACCCCCTTCCGCGGGTCATCGATGGCCCGTTCGAACTGGGAGACCTCCGGATCACCCCCTTCCAACTGCCGCATGGCCGGATCACCACCACGGGCCTCGTCTTCGAACAGGGCGGCCTCCGGCGTCTGGCCTATTTCAGCGACTGCAAGGAGGTGACGCCGGAGGCGGTCGCCGGGGCGCAGCAGGCCCAGGTCGCCGTGCTCGACGCCCTGCGGCCGGAACCCCACCCCACGCACATGTGCCTCGACGAGGCGCTGGCGGCCGCCCGGCGGATCGGTGCCGACCAGACCTTCCTGACCCACCTGACGCACCACTACGACCACGACCGCGACCAACAGGAACTGCCACCCGGGGTCTCGCTGGCATGGGATGGCCTCAGGGTCCTGCTGGATTGAGCGCCCGACCCGACGACCCGAACACCATGGACAGACCGATCACCCGGAACACGGACGCGGTGCACGACCTCGAACATGCGGCGCGGATGACCCGGACCTACCGGACCGCCTGGTGGCTGTCCCGATGGGTGGCGCGCACGGTCTACCACACACGGATCGAGCACGTGGAGCGCATCCCCGCCCTCGGACCGGTGATCCTGGCCTCCAATCATGCGAGCCTCGCCGACCCGCCCCTGATCGGCGGATCGGTGCCCAGGGCCGTGTGTTTCCTCGCACGCGACACCCTGTTCCAGATCCCCGTCCTGGGTTGGTACATCCGGAGACTGAACGCGGTCCCGGTCAACCGCGAGGGGGGAGGCGGTGCGGGCCTCAAGGCGATCCTCGACCGTCTCCACGGAGGATCGGCCATCCTGCTCTTCCCCGAGGGTACCCGCTCGTCCGACGGACGACTCCGGCCCGCCCGGTCGGGCATCGGACTGACGGTCGTCAAGTCAGGCGCTCCGGTGATCCCCATCCGCCTGCACGGCACCTTCGAGGCGTGGGGCCGTCACCGTCGGTTTCCAGGACCGGGACGCTTCCGCGTCGTGGTGGGGGAACCCCTCCATTTCGAGGCCCAGCGGAACGAGGCGAGGACCTGCGACAAGGAGCGCTTGAAGGCGATCTACCAGGAGGTGGCCGACACGATCATGGCGCGGATCGCCGAGCTTTGAACGGACGGACCCTGGACGGCCGGGCCACCGTTTCTGGGACAATCGCACGGATAATCTCCGGCAGTAGCAATCCGCGCCCCACCAAAGGCCTGTCGGCGGCGACCTAGCCCTTGACGTGGTCCAGTGCCCAGTTGACCTCGGCATCCGGGACCCGCTGCCCCCAGACCGCCTTGCCGATCCTCTCGGCGAGTACGAAGTGGATCTCGCCGGCGCTCACCTTCTTGTCGAGACGCATGGCCGAGAACAGCTTGTCACGCTTGTCGTCGGGCAGCTTGATGCCGGTGGGAAGACCCAGACGCTCGAACAGGGCCTTGATCCGCAGGACATCCGCGGCCGGCAGCCCCGTGCGTCGAGCCGAGAGATGGGCCGCGGCCACCTGGCCGATGCTGATGGCTTCGCCATGCAGGAACTTGCCGTACCCGGAGGAGTTCTCGATGGCGTGACCGATGGTGTGGCCGAAGTTGAGCGTCGCGCGGATCCCCGTCTCGGTCTCGTCCTGCGAGACGATCTCGGCCTTGATGGCGCAACACCGTGCGACGATGGCCGAAAGGGTGGCCGCCTGCCGCGAAAGCAGCGCGTCCAACTGCTTCTCGAGGCGCTGGAACAGGGCCGCGTCGTGGATGACCCCGTATTTCACGACCTCGGCGACGCCCGAGCGGAACTCCCTCTCAGGCAGCGTCGCCAGCGTGTCCAGATCGCAGAGGACCAGCCTCGGTTGATGGAAGGCACCGACGAGGTTCTTGCCGGCCTTGAGATTGACGCCGACCTTGCCGCCGACGGAGCTGTCGACCTGTGCGAGCAGCGAGGTCGGGACTTGGACGAAGGCGATCCCGCGGAGGTACGTGGCCGCCACGAACCCGGCGAGGTCGCCGACCACTCCCCCACCGAGGGCCACGATGAAGCTCTTCCGCTCGATCCGGTGCGCGGCCAACTGGTCGTAGCACTTCTGGACCGTCGCGAGACCTTTCGACGATTCGCCCGGCTCCACGGTGATGAGGGTCGGTGTGAACCCGGCCACCTTGAGCGACTTGATCGCCGCGTCGCCGTAGTGCTTGCCGACGTTCGCGTCGGTGACGACCGCGCACCGTGTCCCGATCTTCAGGCGGCGGCATCGCTCACCCAGCGTCGCGACGAGGCGGGTGCCGACTTGGATTTCGTAGGAACGGTTCCCCAGCGGAACCTGGACGGTAGGCATGGAAGACGATGGTTGACCGATCCGGGGCCGGAAGGCAAGACGGTCGGCACCCTGCGGGTCCGGGAACGACTCCGTCCGGACGCCTACCGGAGGTAGTCCATCAACGACATCTGGAGGATCCTTCCGCCCGTCTGCAGGGCTGCCTGATAGGAGACCTGCGTCTCGTTGAGCCGGACGAGGGCCTTGGCGAGGTCGGCATCGGTCTCGGAGGAGATCTGCCCTTCGAGGGACTGGAGACGGTCGCTGACCGTCGCGCCGGCGGCCTCCAGTCGTCCCTGAACGACGCCGTTGGCGGCGATGTGCCGGAGCAGGTTCTCGGTGTCGGCCTGGAGACCCACCGCGGTGGTGGAGGTCACGGCCGCCCCGTCCCCGGCGAGCAACTGGTCCTGCAACTGGATCAGGTGCCCGAACAGGTCGGCACCGGACCGGGGATCCTCGATCAGTCCCGCCGGGCCAGAGCCCGTCGGATTCGAACCCACCACGCTCGCGCTCAACTGCTGGTCCTCGGCGATCTCCAGGGACGGGACGTCCTGGTTGCCGTGATAGGTGACCGACTGGACGCGGCCATCGGACCCGAGGGTGAGTCGATAGGCGGACTGATCGTTGCGGGTGCCGCCCAGCACGGATTCGCCGCGGAGGTTGGCATTGGCGGCGGACACGGCCTGCTGGATCATCTGCGTCACCTCGTCCGCATAGGCCTTGAGGTCGGCGGCGGACCGGACGCTGTCGGCCTTCACCGCCAGCTCCGAGGCGCGGGTGGCGATCTTGGAGAGCGATCGCATCGCCGTCTGCGTCGTCGTGGCCGTCTCCTTCAGACGGGTGATGTTGCGCCCGAACTGGCCGACCCGGCCGCGCTCGCCCTCGAGATCGAGCGTTCGGCGCACCGCCGACGGATCGTCCTCGGGAAGCGCGATCCGCTGACCGGTGGAGATCTGCGACTGGTAGCGGGCCTGGCGGGCGGTGATCCCACCGAGATGGGAGATCAACCGGTCGGCGTAGGCTCCTGTGGTGACTCGGATCATGTCATGGGCCTTTCAGTGGTGACTCAGCGTTTGAGCCCGATCGTCGTGTCCAGCATCTCGTCGATGGTGGTGATGAGTTTGGCGCTTGCCTGATAGCCGCGCTGGAAGCGGGTGAGATCGGCCATCTCCTCGTCGATGGAGACGCCGCTTACGGAATCCCGCTGGCCCCTGAGGAGGTCGGCCACCGTCTTCTGGTCGGCCAGGCGCTGGTTGACCGACGACAATGCCTCGCCGAGGCGGCCGACCATCTGGTTGTAGGCGTTTCCGAAGCCCTGCCCGCCGAGCGCGGCGATCGGTTGGTTGCCCAATTGGGAGAGTGCCAGAGCCGTCCGATTGTCGCCGCGGGCATCGGGTGCACCCGCCGCCTGAAGGGTGGTCGGATCGTCCAGGAGGGCCTGGTTCACCCGGATGTCGGCCGCGGAGGATCCGAGGAAGAAATCGCGGCCCGTGCTCCCGTCCAGGGCGAATCCGGCGGAGTGCAGTGCGTTGACCTGCTGGATCAGGCTGGAGGCGAGCGTGTCGATGCCGTCGCGGAGGTCCTTCAGTCCGCCGTCGCGGGCGTCGAGGGTGCCGTGGACTCGGCCCGAGGTGATGACCAGGGCGTCGGTCGTGCCCGAGGCGCGGATCATCCGTCTACCGCCGGCGTCGGTGAAGGTCTCGAGGGTCTTCTCGCGGACGTCGGCGGTGACCAGTGGCACGCCTCCGACGATGATCCCGAGGGACCCGTCCGAGGCCTCGACCGAATCGAAACCGACCAGCGTCGACAGCGATTCCAGCTTGGCCTGACGCTGATCGCGGAGGTCGTTGGCGGTGCCGGCACCCGAGACGGCCTCGGTCCTGGAGATCTGACCGTTGAGGCGGGCGATGTCGGACAGCAGCCCGTTCGCGGACTTGAGGTCGGTGTCGATCGAGGTGTCCAACCGATCGCCCAACCGGTCCAGACGGCCGTCCAGTGCCGGGAACTGGGCCGCAAGTGCCACCGCCCGACGGAGGGTGATCTCACGCTCCGGGATGGACGCGGGCTGGGCCGCCAGCGAGGCGAAGGCGTTGAAGAAATCGGAGAGACCGGCCGCCAACTGCTGGCCGCCGCCCACGCCGTCGGCCGCGGATGCGCCACCGGCACCGGTGTTGCCCCGATCGATGCTCTGCCCGAGGAGGGACTGCGTCAGCCCGAGCGCCTGCTGCTGGGCCTCGAGGGAACCGGTGACCGAACCCTCCGAGACCACCTCGGCGTCCAGGATCCGGTCGCGGATCTGGCGGATCGCCGTGACCTCCACGCCGCTGCCCACGGGATCGGTGAAGCCGTCGTTGGTGGCGGTCGATTGGATCGAGACGCGTTGCCGGGCATACGCCGTGTTGTTGACGTTGGCCAGATTGTGGCCGGCCACCTCGACACCCTGCCGTTGGGCGGTCAGGGCACGGGTTCCCATCCGCAATGATCCAATGAGTCCCAGCATACGAGGCGCGTTGGTGTTCTCAGCCGACCGCCTCGTACAGGCGACGGGCGTTGCCGTGGGATCCCAACAGGGCCCCGTCGCCGGAGTAGGTGCCGCCGCCCTTGGCGGCGAAGAGACCGCCCATCAGCCGCTGCATGAGGTCCACCGTCCTCGAAAGGAGGAGGTGGTTCTGGCGCGAACGGGCCCGCACCCGGGTCAGCAGCTCGTTGTTCTCCTCGACCAGGGCCTGGATCAGGGGACGGTAGTCCTCGGGCAGGAGCGGCAGGAGTTGTTCGAACGACGCATCGGCCGGTGCCCCGAGGCATCGTGCCACGGAGGCCCTGCGGTGTTCGCGTTCACGACGGGCCTCCTCGACGAGGGCGGCCTGGCTTTCGATGGCGGAGGAGCCATCGAGCACGCCTTCGGCATCGCGCCGGAAGACGGTTTCCTGCTGCTGGTCCAATCGGGCCAGCAGTTCACCATATTGCTGCAGCTCCATCCGCAGCGCTTCGATCAGATCCTGGATGGATGGATTCACGGGAGGGATTCGCCGCCCTTGAGGGCGGCCTGGGGGGTTGAAACGGTCACGGGGGAAGAATGGCGCAGCTGGAGTTCGAGACTTCGGGCGACGCCGAAGGTCCCGGATTGGCTGATCTGGTCGGCCCATCGCTCGACCATCATGTCCTGGTAGATCGCACGCGACGACGAGGCCTGGATCGCCCCGCCGCCGATCACCGGTTTCTGGGCCTCGTTGAGCAGGTGGCGGACGAACACCGCCTCGAACTGCTGGGTCATCTCTCGAACCTTGTCGGGCGGGCCGCCCGCCTGGGTGCGGGAACCGGCGAGCGACACGGCGTCTGCGGCGGTGGCTCGCGGGATGTTTCCGGGGACGTTCATGGTCAGCGGAGGATCAGTTCGGCCTGGAGTGCACCGGCCTGCTTCATGGATCCGAAGATCGCCATCATGTCGCGCGGCGTGACACCGATCGCGTTCAGGCCCGCAGCGACCTTCTCGACGGTCGGCATGTCGGAGAGGGTCATCAGCGTCCCCTTGCGCTCGTTGACGTTGGCGTCGGCCCGCGGCGTGACGGCGGTGTTGCCGGTCTGGCTCAATGCGTTGGGCTGCGATACGTCGAAGCTGTTGGCGATGGTGATGGTCAGGTCGCCATGGGACACCGCGCAGCTGGAGATCTTGACCTTCGAGGTGGCCACGATCGTGCCCGTGCGTTCGTTGATCACGATGCGGGCGGTGGTGTCCGGGGAGACGAGGATGTCCTCGAGGCGGGCCACGAAGTCGACGGACGCCTGCTCCACGCCCTCGGGCATGCGCACCTTGACCGAGGTGGGGTCGATGGCCCGCGCCGAACCGGGGAAGACCTCGTTGATCGCCAGGGCCATCCGGGCCGAGGAGGTGAAGTCGGGCTCGCGCAGCAGCAGCTCGATCTCCTGGTTCTCGACGATCTTCGTCGGGATCTCGCGCTCGACAAGTGCACCACCGGTGATGGTCGCCACGGTCGGGTGGTTCTTCTGGACGCTCGCCGAGGCGTTGCCGCCCACGAAACCTCCGACCGCCAGCGCCCCCTGGGCCACCGCATAGACCTGCCCGTCGGCGGCGAACAGCGGTGTCTGGACGAGGACGCCCCCCTGAAGGGTCCGGGCATCGCCCATGGCCGCGACCGTGACGTCGAGCCGTTGTCCGTTCTTGGAGAATGCCTTGATGTCGGCCGTCACCATCACCACCGCCACGTTCTTGGCGATCAGGGTCTGCGCCGGCACCTGGACGCCGAACCTCTGGAGCAGGTTGGCGAAGCTCCGGAGGGTGTAGATGGGGTTCTTGTCGCCGTCGCCGTTCAGCCCCACGACGATGCCGTAGCCGACGAGCTGGTTGTCGCGGGCACCGGCGACCATGACGAGGTCCTTCACCCGGGTGCCGAGCGCCAGCACCTGCGAACCGCAGACGATCCCGAGGAGCAGGAGCCCACGGGCGAGACGTAGCACGGCTCCCCGTCGGATTGGATGACGGTTCGGCACCATGGTCAGAAGGGGGTGATCTTGTCGAAGGCCTTGGTGAACCAGCCGCGACGCTGGCTGTCGGTGACCGTGCCCTTGGACACGAACTTGATGCTCGCGTCGGCCACGTTGAAGCTCATCACGGTGTTGTTGGGCTGGATGTCCTCCTGGCGGACGACTCCGCGGAGCACGGCCTCCTGCTGCTCGCCACCCACGAGGGTCATGCGGCGACCCTCGAGGATCATGTGACCGTTGGGCAGCACCTCGGTGACCCGGACGGCGATCCGGGCGGTGATGCGCTCGGAGTTGTTGATCGTACCCCCGCCCTCGAAGCTCTTGTCGGATTTCATGTCCATGGCGGGGTACTTGCCACCCCGGGTCAGGAACCCGTCCTTCGCCGCACCGAACAGGAAGCTGGAGATCGTGGCGCTGACGCCGGTCTTCTTGCCGGTCTTGGTGTTGTTCTGCTTGGCCGACTCGTTGTTCTCGTCGACAACGATCGTGACGATGTCGCCCACGTTCCGTGCGCGGTTGTCGGCCAGCAACACGCGCGCCGATGCCTCCATCCACAGCGAACCGTTCGCGGCGGCGAGGGGTGCCGATGCCAGGATCATCAGGCCGGCACACTGGGCCAGATGGGCCATCGGCAGGAGTCGGGGAATGCGGTTCATCGGGGTCGGGATGTTGCTCAGGGATTCAAAGGGGAATCAGCACGGCGTCCTCGGCCTGGACCACGCCCCGGAACTCCCGCTTCGATTGCGGGTTGCGCACCCGGATGCTCTGGCCCGGATGCCCGTCCTCGAGGGCCTCGACCTTGGTGGTGATCTCCAGCGTGCCCGTCTGGATGCGGGCGTCGATGCGACGCCCCCGGAAGACCACCGTCTTCAGGCGCAGGCTCCGGTCGGTGAACGGTTGGCCCGCGGAAAGACCCTCGGCCAGTTCATACCCATCGAGCCCCGAGGGCAGCGATCGGAGGACCGAGCGGGAGCCCAGGATGTCCCGGCGTTCCAGAACGGTCTCGGCCTCGGCCAGGGGCGTGCCCCGCCGGAGCGCGGAGGCAGCGACCGGGACCTCGCACCAATGGCGGACCTGAAGGGGCTGGAACCAGTTCCCCACGGACTCGCCACCGGCGGAGACCTCCACCTTGGGGGAGATCATCGATTGCAACCCGGCCGGGGGAAGGTCCTGGAGACGGACCTCCATCGGTTCGTCGGGAATCTGGACCGTGCGCCAAGGACGGGAGAGTCGGACCTCGATCTCGCTGCCGTCGCGGGCGAAGCGGCGCTGGAGTTCCTGGGTGATGCGGTCGCGGACCTCTGATTCGGCCAGATCGCGCATGGCCCTCGAGACCCTGGCCGCCTCGGGCCCGGTCCAACGATGCGCACGGAGATCGACACCGGCGGCCCGGAGGGTCTCGACCACGGAGGTCCGGGAGACCATCGACCAGGCGCCGACCGCCGGCGCCGGGGCGACGCGGATGCGCGGCAGGGCCGGAACCCCCTGGATGAGATCGGTGGCGAACACGCCGTCGGACCGGACCAGCGCCCCACCGGCGAAGGTCGCGGGGGCCGACTCGATGGCCGGGGACGATTGCGGTGCCGTGGCGACCCGCGGACCGGCCTCCTGGGCGCAGATCGACGCCATCGCCAGCAGGACTCCGCACAGGCTGGAACGGATGGTCTTCATCAACGGCGCAGGTTGTTGGCCTGACCCATCATCTCGTCGGCCGCCTGCACGGCCTTCGAGTTCACCTCGTAGGCGCGTTGGGCGACGATCATGCCGACCATCTCCTCGACGACCTTGACGTTGGACATCTCGAGGTATCCCTGGGCGAGGCCGCCGAATCCGTTCTGCGCCGGATTGCCCTGCTCCGCCTGGCCCGAGGCCGTGGTCTCGCGGTACAGGTTGCGACCGAGGCTCTGGAGCCCCGCGGGGTTGATGAAGCGGACCAGGTTGACCTGGAAGGCTTGATCCCCTTGGGGACCCCGGGTGGTGATGGTTCCGCCGGGGGAGATGGAGATGTCGGTCGTTCCGGGGGGCACCGCCTGGAAGCCACCCACCAACGGCAAGCCGTCGCTGGTGACCCAGTTGCCGGTGTTGCTCAGCTTGAGCGCCCCGTCGCGGGTGAAGGCCCGACTGCCATCGGGCATCTGCACCTCGAGGAAGCCGTCGCCCTGGATGGCCAGGTCGAACTTGTTGCCGGTGTTGGTGAGCTCGCCGGTGGTGAAGACCTTGGCCGTGGCGACCAACTGCGACCCGTGACCGATCTGGACACCGGTGGGCGCCAGATTGCCCGCGCCCTGATCGGCCCCGGAAGGCCGCTCATTCTGGTACAGCAGGTCCTGGAACTCGGGGCGGGATTTCTTGAACCCGGTCGTGTTGACGTTCGCCAGGTTGTTGGAGATCACATCGAGCTGCGTCTGCTGGGACTGCATCCCGGCGGCGGAGGAGTAGAGGGCTCGGATCATGGAGGAGGAGGATGGGGTGGATCAGCGGTGTGGATCAGTGGGGCGGGGTCACCGGTTCATCACGCCTGGCCCGGGGTACCCCCGAGGTCGTTGATGGCCCTGCCCATGCGATCATCCTGGACATGGATGACCTTCTGGTTGGCCTCGTACATGCGCATGGCGTGGATCATCCCCACCATCTCGGCCACCGCCGAGGTGTTGGAACCTTCAAGGCCTCCGTTGCGCAGGGCCGGATAGTTCGAATCGGTCTTCTGCAGCGCGGGGTCGTTGGCCTTCCACAGGCCGCCGCCCACGGCGGTGAGCTGCCGCGGCTCGTTGAACTCCACCACGCGGAGCTTGCCACGGGCGGTGCCTCCCTTCGACACGGTTCCGTCGGCCGCGATGGAGACCGGTCCCGGGAGCGTGTTGTCGATCTGGACCGGGCCGCCATCGGAAAGGACCTGAAAGCCCTGGGGTGTCACCAGTTGACCGGTGGGACCCACGGAGAACTCCCCGTTGCGGGTGTAGCCGAGGTCTCCGTTGGGCAGTTGGATCTCGAAGAAACCCGCCCCTTCGATGGCCACATGCGTGGGCACTCCGGTGGTCTGGAACTCTCCGCGCGAAAAGGAGGTGGAACTCCGGGCCGCGGGCAACTGATAGCGCATGCCGCGGTCCATCTGGCTGGCTCCCTCGCTCGGCGGGACGAACCCGGAGGCCAGGCTGGAGAATGAGATCTCCGTCCGCTTGAAGCCCGGAACGGTCGCCGCGGCGAGATTCTCGGAAATGGCCTCCTGCCATCGGGCATTGCCCGTCATGGCGGCGGCGGCCTGGTACATTCCGACATTCACGCCTCCGGGGAAGCAACCCCGGTGCCATGCACGCCTCGGGCCGTTTTTACGGGGATTTCACCGCATACCCCCGGTTCGCGCGGCTCTTTCTCCCCGACTTCGACCGGCAACCGGGACCCTCGGGCGGACAGTTTTGCCGAGTCCACCTCCCTCTTCGGTCCGCCTCCCGGGGGTTCCCGCCCCACGGCGGACGCCGTCCAAGACCGTCCCAGATCAACGCAGACCGAACTCGCCGGCCACCTGGACAAACGCCTCGAGCAACGACTCCCAGGCCTCGGAAGGGGTCTCCCAACCCGCACTCACCCGGATCATGCGGTCACCGGCCTCGGGGGGGTATCCCATGCTCTCCAGGACGGGCGACGGAACCTCCTTGCCGGAGGAGCAGGCGCTGCCGGTCGAGACGGCGAACCCGAGGCGGTCGAGCCGGACCACCCAACGCCGGCGACAATCGACGGCCGGAGGCATCAACACCGAGACCGTGTTCCACAACCGGGGCTGGTCGCCCCCCAACACCTCCACCCCCGGGACGGCCGCCCGAAGCCGGTCGATCCAGGCGTCTCGGACGACCTGTCTCCGGAGGATTCCCTCGGGATCCTCCCGAAAGGCCCGTTCACGCTCTTCGGCGGCGGCCACCATCGCCAGGATGCCGGCGACATTCTCGGTGCCGGCCCGGCGACCCTCCTCCTGGGGACCTCCTTTCAACAGGGGTTGGAACGAGTCCGGCACCTTCAGGAATCCGACACCCACGGGCCCACCGAACTTGTGGGCGCAGGCGGCCACGAAATCGCACGATCCCAGCCCCGCAGCCGGCAACTTACCGACCCACTGGGACGCATCGCACGCGAAGGGAATCCCGGCCTCACGGCAGAGATCGCGGACCAGCGACCACGGCTGGAGGACGCCCGTTTCATTGTTCGCCGCCATGAGGACCACGGCCCCGACCCCTCCCTGCCGCAACCGTCCGGCGATCCACTCCGCGGACACGACGCCCTCCCGCGACACCGGAATGGCCTCGCAGCGGTCCCCGAGCTCCAGCGTGGCCGGGACCCGCACCGACGGGTGTTCCAGTCCCGAGATGAGGACGGTGCCCCGGGTCCGGTGGGCGAGGTGGCTCACCCAGGCGTTGTTGGCCTCGGTGGCCCCGGAGGTCCAGACCAATGCATGCGACGGGCAGCCGAGCCAGTCCGCGACCCGCTCCCGGGCCTCGCCAAGGGCCTGCTCGGCCCGCGTCCCCCAGCGGTGCGGACTCGACGGGTTGGCCGGGAACCGTTCGACGGCCTGGAGCCACGCTTCCCGTGCGGCCACCGACAACGGATGGGTCGCATTGTGGTCGAAGTACTGCACGGGCGCAGTGTGGGCCCGTCTCCGCCGTCGGCGAGGGCCGATTTTTACCCTACCCCTCGTCCCGGGTTCCCCTAGCCTTCCCGGACGTCCGTCCATGTCCGACACCTCCACCATCCTCTACAAGAGGGCGACCTTCGTGACCCGATTGCCCATCGGCCACAGGTATGCGCCCTCGCATTGCTGGCTGGCCCTCACCCCTGAGGGTCTGTGGCGGGTCGGCTTCACCAAGTTCGCCCTGCGGATGCTCGGGGAACTGGTGGACGTGCAGTTCGACCGGGCCGTGGGCGTGGCCATCCAACCCGGGGACATCCTGGGAACGATCGAGGGGTTCAAGGCGGTCAGCGACCTGTTCTGCGTCGGCACCGGAAAATTCCAGGGCGGCAATCCCGTCCTTAGGACCGACCTCGAGATCCTCGCCCGAGAACCCTACACCACGGGTTGGCTGTACCAGTTCGAGGGCCAACCCGATGCGCGCTGCCTCGATGTCGACGGTTACCAGGGGTTGCTCGACGCCACCATCGACCGCATCTTGGCCAAGCAACAGGCTGAAGAATCCCGATGAATCCCCCGACACAGGCCCTCCCGATCGACACCCCGTGCGACGCCGCGCGGTATTTCATGATCGGCGGATTCCTCGGGGCGGGCAAGACCACCGCGGTGGCCGCGCTGGCCCAGCGGTTGGTGCAACAGGGGCTCCGGGTCGGGCTGATCACCAACGACCAGGGCAGTGAACTGGTCGACACCGCCATGCTGCGGGCCCGCGGCTTCGCCACCGAAGAGATCGCCGGAGGCTGCTTCTGCTGCCGTTTCAATTCGCTGGTGGACGCCGCCCAGAAACTCGATGCGGCCACCCGTCCCGACGCCTTCGTGGCCGAGCCGGTCGGCAGCTGCACCGACCTGGTGGCCACGGTCACCTACCCGCTGCGCCGCATCTATGGCGACCGTTTCCGGATCGCACCCCTGAGCGTTCTGGTCGATCCGGTCCGGGCCGAGCAGGTCCTGGGCATCGCCCCGGCCCGCAAGTTCTCCGACAAGGTGGTGTACATCTGGAAGAAGCAGGCCGAAGAGGCCGATCTGCTGGTCATCACCAAGAGCGACCTCCTCGACGCGGCCCGGCTGGACCGCCTGAAGGCGGCCTTGACCGAGGCGTTCCCGGGCAAGGACATCCTGGCGGTCTCGGTGCGGACCGGAGCCGGCGTCGATGCCTGGTTCGATCGACTCCAGACCTCGGCACCCCTGCTTCGCCCGGCCATGGCCGTCGATTACGACCTCTATGCCGAGGGCGAGGCGCTGCTCGGCTGGCTGAATGCCACGGTGGTCCTCCAAGGATCGGCCCTGGATGCCAACGCCCTGCTCAAGGCGTTGGCCGAAGACCTGCGCACCCGTCTGGGTGAGGCGGAGATCGCCCACCTGAAGATGACCTTCAGCCCGGACGGTGGCTTGGGCGACATCGCGGCTGTCAGCCTGGTCCGCAGCGACTTCGTCCCGGAACTCAGCCTCACGCTCGACGGGCCCGCCGATGCCGGCCAGCTCATCCTGAACCTGCGGGTCGAGGCCGACCCCGGCACCCTGCGGACCGCCGTCGAGGCCGCCATCGCCGCATTGCCGGCTCGCTGGCCGGGGCTGGCGGCGCGCCTCGAACATGCCGAGCAATTCCGTCCCGGTCGTCCCACGCCCACCCACCGCGACAGCCACGCCGGCACCGTAGCCTCATGATCCAACCCCCCTCCGCACCGCCGCCCGCCCTGCTGTACTGCCACTGCCAGTACGCCCAGGTCGTCTCGCCCGAGGTGAAGGCGGCCGTGCTGAAACGACTGTGCGAGAGCAACCTGCCCTTCGAGGCGGTGCCCGACCTCTGCGAGTTGTCCGCCCGCCGCGATCCTTCCTTGAAACGGCTGGCCGCGGCCGGTCCGGTGAAGATCGCCGCCTGTTTCCCGCGGGCCGTGAAGTGGCTGTTCGCCGCGGCCAACGCGCCATTGCCACTCGGGGCCACCGAGGTGCTCAACATGCGCACCCAACCGGCCGCCGAAGTGCTCGATTCCCTCTTCTCCAGCGAACTGCGACCCAACCTGCCCGAAGGCAAGGTCACCGCTTCCGATGCCCCCGGGGCCGCCACGGCGGCGCCGACCCCGGTCGCTCCCACTCCCACCCAACCCTGATATGGCCCTGTCCGATCGCCCCCTCCGCGTCGTCCTTTACGAAGGTTCCGGAGCCGAGTCCGTCGATGCCGAGTCCCGGCTGGCCGCCGTGAACACCCTGCTGGAACGCGGCTTCGCCGTGACCCGGGCCGGTGCCGAGCGGCCGCTCGCCCCCGCCGACACCACGCCGCTGCTGGTGGTGGGCCGTTGGCAACAGGAAACGCCGCCGTCCGGTGAGGCGGCCACGAAGGTCCGCTGGGGATCACTCGACCCGGCCACCGTCGGCGATCAGGCCGAGGCCGCCCGCGCCGAGTTCTCCGCACCCACACCGGGTGCCTGGCGACCGTGGTTCCCGGTCATCGACTACGACCGCTGCACCAACTGCATGCAGTGCCTGAGCTTCTGCCTCTTCGGCGTGTATGGGGTCGATGACGGCAAGCGCATCCAGGTCCAGAACAACGACAACTGCAAGACCAACTGCCCGGCCTGCTCTCGCGTCTGCCCCGAGGCGGCGATCATGTTCCCGAAGTACAAGGCTGGCCCCATCAATGGCGACGTGGTCAGCGACTCCGACCTCAACCGCGAAAAGATGAAGATCGACATCTCGGCCCTGCTGGGCGGCGATGTCTACTCGCTCTTGCGCGACCGGAGCGAACGCGCCCGCAGCCGGTTCAGCAAGGAGCGGGATTCCGACAAGGCCCTGGCCGAACGCCAGAAGTGCCTCACCAAGCTGGCCGCTCTGGCCGGAGACATCCCGGCCGAGGTGCTCATGAGCCTGCCCTCGCCCGAGGAAATCGCCCGCAAGGCCGCCGAGGCCGCCGCCAAGGCCGAGGCCGCACTGGCCGCCCAAAGCCCGCAGACCTCCCCGACCGCCTGACGCCATGCTGCCTTCCCTCGTTTTCCGAACCCTCCGCAGCGCCGATCTCGGCTGCATCGCCAAATTCGCCTGGAACTTCGGCGTGAAGGGATTGGTGTCGGTCGAGAAGTTCAAGAGCCGGATCAAACGCGGCGAATACTTCCCGCCGTTCCTGTACCTCTCGATCCTCAACTCCTGCAACCTGCGCTGCCAGGGCTGCTGGGTCGACGTGGCCGCCGAGCGCACCGAGATCGACCTCGATACGCTCAACCGCACGATCCGCGAAGCCAAGGCCCACGGGAACTCGTTCTTCGGCATCCTGGGCGGCGAACCCTTCATGCACCCGCAACTGCTCGACGTGCTGGCCGAGCATCCGGACTGCTACTTCCAGGTGTTCACCAACGGCCAGTTCATCACCGAGAAAGTCGCCCAACGCCTCAAGGAACTGGGCAACGCCACCCCGCTGATTTCCATCGAAGGCCGCGAGATCACCAGCGACGAGCGCCGGGGCAACAAGGAGGTCCTCAACCGCACCCTGCGCGGTCTCGACCACTGCCTGAAGGCCGGATTGCTCACGGGCGTGGCCACCAGCGTGTGCCAGACCAACATCGGCGAACTGCTCACCGAATCGTGGCTGCGCGAACTCATCCAACGCGGGGTCCATTACGTCTGGTACCACACCTACCGCCCGGTCGGCCCCAAGATGAACCCGGCGCTGGCGCTGCGACCCGAGCAATTGGTGCAGGTCCGCAAATTCGTGGTGGAGATGCGGGCCAAGGTGCCCATCGCCATCATCGACGCCTACTACGACCACCAGGGTCAGGCCCTCTGCCCCATGAGCACGGGCATCAGCCACCACGTCGGTCCGTCGGGCGGCATCGAACCGTGTCCGATCATCCAGTTCGCCAAGGAGGACATCCGCGATCCGCGCGGGGTCTACGTGGCGATGCGCGACTCGGCCTTCCTCAAGGATTTCCGGGAACTCAGTGCCCGCGAGACCCGGGGCTGCGTGGTCCTCGAGCGCCCCGACCTGGTCAAGGAGCTGGTGGTCAAGCACGGGGCGCGCGACACGACCCTGCGCGGCACCGCCATGGCCGAGCTCGACGCCATGACCCCGCGCTTCAGCCAGTGGCTCCCCGGCGAAGAGGTGCCGGAGAAGCACTGGATGTATCGGCTCTCCAAGAAGTACTGGTTCTCCGATTTCGGCGCCTACCGCGACGTGGCCCACGACGCCGCCGGCAAGGCACGGCAACTGCAGCAACGGCTTGCGGCCACCGCGCCCTCCTCCCAGACTCCCCCAACGTCCTGATCAGCACCATGAGCGCCTCGCCCATCCAGTTTGTCGCCTCCTCTCCGGTTGGCCTGCCGCGTCTCGTGCCGCAGCAACAGTGGCGGCCGACCAAGAAGAACATCCCGCCCACGCTGGTCCAACGGCAGCACATCCTGCAGGCCGTGCGCAACTACGTGGCCGAGTTCAACCCGGTGCCTCCGCTGCCGGCCGCCGACCTCAAGGTCCACGCCGACCGCATCGTCGCCCAATTGCGGTGCGAACCCATCTTCCGCGACTTCATCGGGGTGCTGCTGAACAACGAGATGTGGCGCGAGCAACTGGCCGGGGTGCCCTTCGAGCGCCGTCTGCTGCTCCTGCCCAAATGCCTTCGCGTCGAGGCCAAGTGCCCGGCCCCGTTCGACGAATTCGGACTGCTGTGCAAGCAATGCGGCCTCTGCTCCATCCAGGACCTCACGATCGAGGCCGAGAAGCTTGGCTATGCGGTGCTGGTGGCCGAGGGTTCGGCCATCGTCATGAGCCTCATCCAGACCGGCAAGATCGAGGCCATCGTCGGCGTCAGCTGCCTGAGCGTGCTCGAGCGGGCCTTCCCCTACATGGAGGCCGCGGCCATCCCCGGGGTCGCCGTGCCCCTGCTGCAAGACGACTGCATCGACACCAATGTCGATCTCGACTGGGTCTGGGAATACATCCACCTCACCGCCGACGACCGCACCCGTCGCCTCGATCTGGGCCGTCTGCGCGACGAGGTCGACTTCTGGTTCACCCCGGCCTCGATGGAACTCATCCTGGGACCGGCCCAGGGGGAGACCGAGCTCATCGCCCGCGACTGGCTGATGCGCGCCGGCAAGCGTTGGCGTCCGTTCCTCACGGTGGCGGCCTACCAGGCGCTCAGCGGCCAACCCGATGCGGCCCTGCCCGACGATCTGCGCAAGGTGGCCGTGGCGGTCGAATGCTTCCACAAGGCGTCGCTCATCCACGACGACATCGAGGACAACGACAGCCTGCGGTACGGCGAGAAGACCCTGCACGAAGAACACGGCGTGGCCGTGGCCCTCAACGTGGGCGACCTGCTCATCGGCGAGGGCTACCGACTCCTGGCCGCCTGCAAGGCCAGCCCCGAGGCCAAGGCCGAGATGCTGCGGGTGGCGGCCGAAGGCCAGCGCGAGTTGTGCCGCGGTCAGGGGGCCGAACTGATGTGGACCCGCAAACCCGGAGTGCTGACGCCCCTGCAGGTGGTCAACATCTTCCGCCAGAAGACGGCCCCGGCCTTCGAGGTCGCCCTCCGACTGGGGGCCATCTATGCCGGCAAGCACGACGAGTGCGATGACGTGCTCGGTGCCTACAGCCGCGCCCTGGGCATCGCCTACCAGATCCGCGACGACCTGAACGACCTCGGCACCTCCGGCGAGACCAACGACATCGCCGGCCAACGCCCCAGCCTCCTGCTGGCCGTCGCCCGGGAGCGCGCCAATGGCGAGAACCGCGAATTCCTCGACCGCCTGTGGCGCCGCGAGATCCAGCCCGATTCCAAGCAGGTCGAGGCCTTGTACTCCGAGCTGAAGGCCGACGAGCGCTGCAAGCACCTGCTCGAAAGCTACCAGGAAGAGGCCATCCGTTCGCTGGCCGCGCTCGAGCACCCCAGCCTCAAGGGCCTGCTGCGCCGGGTCATCGGCAAGATCTTCAACGACGTCGAGATTCAGGGCTGGTGCAAGGAGCAGGAGCAGAAGAACGCTGCCCAGCGTCTGGATGCCATCGTCCCGACCGGGTCCATGGTCGTCGGCACCCCGGAGGCGACGGCCGCACAGACCGCCCCGGTCGCGTGAGCCTGCGTCTCCAACTCCTCCAGGTCGCCCGGTTGGCGCCCCGGTTGTTGGGAGATTCCACCGATCTGGTCCGAGACTTCTACCGTCGGCAGTTCCGCGACCGGGGAGCCGGGTGCGATCGGGACGGCCGGCCCGACCTGTATTACACCATCTTCGCGCTGGCCGGGGCCCAGGCCCTGGATGTGCCCATCCCGACCGACGCCACGGCCGCGTGGCTCGAAACCCACGGCGACGGGAGCTCCCTCGACTTCGTGCATCTCGGGGCACTGGCCCGCTGCTGGGCCGCGGTGGGTCCGGACCGCCTGCCGCCCGGGCGCATCGATGCCCTTCTGGCTCGCATCGAGACCTTCCGGAAGCCCGATGGCGGCTACGAAGGGGATCCGCGCCTCGGTCATGGCACCGCCTACGGCGCCTTCGTGGCCCTCGGAGCCTACCAGGATCTGGGCCGAACCCCTCCCGCGGTCCTGGAGCTGATCCGCAGCCTCAAGCGCCTCGAGACCCCGGACAATGCCTGGAGCAACGCCCCCGGTCTTCCCACGGGGGCCCTCAACGCCACCGCCGGTGCCGTGACCCTGATCCGTCATCTCGGATTCCCGGTGAACCCGGCGGTGGGCGACTGGCTGATGGCCCAGCAACATCCGAATGGCGGATTCATCGCGGTTCCGGGCGCCCCCCTGCCCGACCTGCTGTCGACCGCCACGGCCCTGCATGCGCTGGCCTGCCTCGAGCGCCGCATTCCCAGCGGGGTGCACGAACGCTGCCTGGACTTCATCGACACGCTGTGGTCGGCCGACGGGGGCTTCCACGGGCACTGGGCCGATGACCACCTCGACGCCGAATACACCTATTACGGTCTGCTCGCGCTGGGGCACCTGAGCCTGTGACACCGGATCTTCCTCAACGCCTGGCTGCCGCCCGCGAGGCCACGACGAAGGCATTGGTCGGCGAACTGGGGCCCGACGGCCACTGGATCGGCGAGCTCAGCAGCAGCGCCCTGTCGACGGCGACCGCGGTCACGGCGTTGGCGGCGATCGATCCGAAGGCCCATGCACCGCTGATCCGGGGCGGGCTCGAATGGTTGGCCCGCCACGCCCATGCGGACGGGGGCTGGGGAGACACGGTCCGCAGTCGGAGCAACCTCAGCACCACCGCCCTCGTCTGGGCGGCCTTCGGCATGGCCGGGGCCGATGCGCAATACCCGGAGGTCGTGTCCGCGATGGAAGCCCACCTGCGACAGCGGGCCGGATCCATCGATCGGTTGGTCCCGGCCATCGAGGAACTCTACGGGGACGATCGGACCTTCAGCGTGCCCATCACCATGATGCTGGCCCTGAGCGGTCGCCTGGGCCCGGACGGCTGGAAACGGGTCCGGCCCCTGCCCTTCGAATTGGCGGCCCTGCCGCGCCAATGGTTCGGGGCGCTTCGGTTGCCCGTGGTCAGCTATGCGTTGCCGGCGTTGATCGCCATCGGGCAGGTCATCCATCACCGGTCGGGTCGGATGAATCCGCTGCGTGCCGCCACGCGCGCCCGGACCCTCCGGGTGCTCTCGCAATTGCAGCCCGAGAACGGTGGTTTCCTCGAGGCCACGCCACTCACGAGCTTCGTCACCATGAGCCTGGCCGGCCTGGGGCTTCGAGATCACGAGGTCGCCCGGCGCGGAGTGGCGTTCCTCCGAAACTCGGTCCGTGGCGACGGCAGTTGGCCGATCGACACCAACCTGGCCACCTGGGTCACCACGCTCTCGATCAAGGCGATGCACCTCGGGACCGCATCGGCGCCGGCACTGCCACCGGCCACCCGGGGACGACTCCGGGAGTGGCTCCTCGGCCAGCAGTATCGGGCGGTGCACCCGTACACCGGGGCCGCCCCCGGGGGCTGGGCCTGGACCGACCTGCCCGGAGGCGTGCCCGACGCCGACGACACCGCCGGGGCGCTGCTGGCACTGAGGGCCCTCGGAGATCCCGACGAAGCCGCCATCGCTGCCGCCACCGCGGGCATCCGCTGGTTGTTGGGAGTGCAGAATCGGGACGGAGGCATTCCCACCTTCTGCCGGGGTTGGGGCACGTTGCCCTTCGATCGCAGCACCCCGGAACTCACCGCGCACGCGCTGCGGGCCTGGAAGGCCTGGGCAGCCCACCTGCCGCGCCCCTTCTCCACCGAGGTACAACAGGCCGCCCACCGGGCCCTCGGGTACCTCGGCCGCACTCAGCGGGCCGACGGGGCCTGGATCCCCCTCTGGTTCGGAAACGAATCGGCCCGATCGCAGGAGAATCCGGTCTACGGCACCGCGCAGGTGCTCATCGGCCTGCACTCGCTGTCCGCGGGTGGGATCGCCGTGAAGGCCCTGATCGAAAAGGGCGAGGCCTTCCTGAGATCGGTGCAGCACCCCGACGGCGGCTGGGGAGGCGACACCGACGTCGCGCCGAGCGTGGAGGAAACCGCGCTGGCCCTGCGCGCCCTGAGTTCCACCCAGGAACATCGGGCCTCGACGGATCGGGGCCTCGCCTGGTTGTTGGACCGTTGGGAAAGCGGCGAGGCCCGCCGCGCCGCGCCGATCGGCCTCTACTTCGCGCGCCTCTGGTACTACGAATCTCTGTACCCGCTGATCTTCAGCGTCGACGCCTTCCACCACCTGTCCGCGGGCGACCCCGGCACGTCCACGCCTGCGGTCTCCACGCCCAACCCATGAGGCCCGGAGGTGCGGCGCGGAGCTCCGCTCGCCGCATTCAAACCAGGGTGCTGCCGTCGTCCTTTTCGAGACGGATCAGGTGCTTCTTCACCACCTCCACCTGCTTGGTCAACTCGAAGAGCGCCTTGAGGATCTCGGTCTGGGCCGCTGGTGCGTTCAGCTTCGGAACCAGCGGGTGGAGCCGGGTCACGCCATTGCCCAATTCATTGCAGATGCCCCGCATCTGACCCATCGCCTCGGTACGATCCATGACCTGAATTGAACCCGGACCCGGGCTCACGTCCAGCGTGCTCCGAAGTCGACGGAGTCCACGGATTCTCTGGATCGGCTCAGAAACTCAAAGGGCACCCCCGGAAATCGGGGATGCCCATTCAACGCAGGCCCGGAACCGGGCCTCGGGAGCAGGGCAACGGACTACTTCTTGCAGTCCTTCTTGCAGCAGGAACCGCCCTTGGAGTCGCAATGGCCCTTGGCCGACTTGGAGGATCCATTGGCCGCGCCGCGCGGGGAATGGGCGGCGGAAAGAGCGGTCGCACCGAAGACGGCCGAGGCCAGAGCGAGGATCACCGACAGTTTGAGGGTCTTCATGATTCGTGTGTGTGGTATTGCTGTTGTGTGTGCACAAAACGGCCGTGCTTACGACCGGGTTGCTTGCGGGAATGTGATCCACAAGAGCCGCCTCGCCGCAACCATTTCTGTCCGAAGCCGATCGGTTTTTGCCAACGGAGGACCCGATGGGGCAACACCCCTCGATTCGGACGGATCATCGCCGACCCCGGATGGGGAAACTGCCGACTCGCCAGACCCGTTTCCATCCCCCACCTTGCAGGCGTCTTGGAAGGGCGGAGGGTCGCTCGCGGCGGCAGTCGCGGGAGGAAAGTCCGAACTCCATAGGGCGCGGGGCCGCGTAACTCCGGTCAGGCCGGAGATACACGCGGGAGGCCATGTCGAAAGACACGACCGACAGACAGTGCCACAGAGAAGATACCGCCCGGGCCGAAAGGTGCGGGTAAGGGTGAAAAGGCGGTTTAAGAGACCACCGCTCGCGACGCAAGAAGCGGGGCATGGCAAACCTCCCCGGGAGCAAGACCAAATAGGGAACCTGCGATGCGGCCCGCATCGTATCGGCGCAAGCCGGTCGGGTTCCGGGTATCGGTCGCTCAGAGAAATGACTCTCTCCCTGGCGCAAGTCAGGAAGACAGAATTCGGCTTACAGCCCTTCCAAGACACCATTTCTCCCCTCATTCGGGGAGAGATCCGCCACGGAGACCTTCGACGTGGCAGCCCGGCATCAGGGTGAGGCCTGGATCTGGCGCACGATCTCGAAGGCCACATCCAAGGCCGCCTTGGCCTGGGCTCCGCTCACCTTCGGCACCTGCCGCTCCCGGACACAGGCCACGAAGTCCGACAACTCCCGCCGCAACGGCTCGTCCTTGTGGATGGGCACCGGCTCCCGGACGATCCGCTTCCCGGCGAACTCGCTCACGATCGTCGATTCCTTCGCCGCCAACAGCTTCCGGAGCAACGAACTCTCCTCCTCCCCGTCCCGGGCCAATCGGTACAGAAACCCCTCCTGCACGCGGTAATCGAGGCTGATGTAGACCGGATGATCCCCGCCGCTGAAGACCCGGATCTTGCGCATGCGTTCCGGGCTGATGCGGCTGGCCGTGAGGTTGGCCACGCACCCGTTGGCGAAGCGCAGACGGGCGTTGGCGATGTCCTCGCTCCGGCTCAGCACCGGAATCCCCACCGCATCGACCGAAACCACCGGCGACTTCACGAAGGCCATCACCACGTCCAGATCGTGGATCATCAGGTCGAGCACCACACCGATGTCGGTGCTCCGCGCCGGGAACGGAGACAGGCGGTGACACTCGATGAACTTCGGGAACGGGGCCGCCTGCTCGAGGTAGGCGAACACCGGATTGAACCGCTCCACATGCCCCACCTGCAGCACCAGGCCCCGCTCCTGCGCCAACCGCACCAGGTCCTGCGCCTGCTCGGAGTCGTCGGTCATGGGCTTCTCGACCAGCACATGACGCCCGAGTCCCAGCAGCTCCCGGGCGATCGCGTGATGGGTCACCGTCGGTGTCACCACGCTGAGCGCCTCGCTGGCCTCCGCCGCCTCGGCCACCGAGGAGAAGGCCCGGACTCCCCAGCGCGCCGCGTGGGTGCGGGCCGCCTCGGGATTCACATCGAACACCCCGGTGAATTCCGCCTGGCCGGCCTTCGCGAGGTCCGCGTAGATCCGCGCATGTTCCTTCCCCAGCGATCCCGTGCCGATCACCGCCACCCGAACTTGGTTCGACATGGGCTGGAGACTAGGAGACCCGGAGGCCCGGGGAACCACTAATTCGGCCCACCCTCGGACTGGAATCCCGGCCGCCCCCCGATAGCATCACGGCATGTCCTTCCTCCGCCACTGCGCCACGGCGCTCTCCCTCGGCCTGTTGCTCCTACCCACCGCGAACGCCGGAAAATCCGACGGCCGCCTCGACATCTGGTGGTGCGATTCGGATGGCGGTGGATCCACCCTGATCGTCACTCCCGCCGGTGAGAGCATCCTCATCGATTCCGGCAACCCCGGCGGCCGCGACTCGGCCCGCATCCTGAAGGTTCTCACCCAGACCGCGGGCCTGCACCAGCTCGACCACCTGGTCGTCACCCACCTGCACATCGACCATTTCGGCGGCGCCGCCGAGATCGCCGCCCAGGTACCCATCAAGAATCTGTGGGACAACGGCCTCACCGACACCGATCCGGACGGCAACCGCAACTCCACCTGGCCCCTCACCAGCAAGCCCTACCGCACCATGCCGGTCGGTCAGCGACACCGCGTCGAACCCGGCCTGAGCATTCCGTTGACCGCGGGCAAAACCCCTCTGTCGATGCGCTGCGTCATCACCCGACAGAAGCCCGCCGAAGGTCTCTTTCCCACCCGGAAACCCGACGGAACCGCCCCTGCCCTCAAGGCCCCCGACACCTCCGACAACGCCAACAGCTCCGCCTGGGTCCTGAGCTTCGGCAATTTCCGCTTCTTCGACGCTGGCGACCTGACCTGGAACGCCGAAACGCAATTGATCTGGCCCCAGATCCGGGTCCCCGAAGTGGACCTGTTCCAGGTCACCCACCACGGCCTCGATGTCAGCAACCACCCCCGCCTGCTGGCCGCGCTGAACCCCACCGTGACCGTCATGAACAACGGCGCCACCAAGGGCACCGCCGGAGAGGTCCTCGCCACCCTTCGGACCCTGCCCCGACTCGAGGCCCAGTACCAATTGCACCGGAACCGAAGGCCCGACGGCGCCACCAACAACATCCCCAACGACTTCATCGCCAACACCGCGCCTGGCACCGCCCACCCCATCCATTGCGCCGTCCTCCCCGACGGCAGCGCCTACTCCATCACCCTGCCTGCCGGCCCCGTCACCCGCACCTACACCACCCGCACCCGCTGATCTCGCCCCGGCCATCCGCCCGCCCTCATCAACACACCGGCGGCCCTGATCGGCGACCCCGGGCAGAACATCTGCACCACCCGCGATCCCCGGTCGGACATTTCCCGAAATTGAGGCAGTGGGCGCTCTGGATGGCCGATGCAGCCGCGGAACCCGGGCCGGAGCGAGCACTGGAAGCGATCCGACCTTCCCCTCGCGCGCAGCGCGAAAGCCCCTCCTTCCCCGAGCTTCCCTGCGAGCGAAGGCCCGGGTCCCGCGCCCCCCGCCCACGACCCAACCCTTCCCACCCCTCTCGATCCATCCAAAACCCGCCGTCCACCCAGCAGGTGTTAGTAAAGAGTGACCCCTTCAGTGTAAATATGCGGGACCGACCCCTTTTCTAGTGGGCGCTCTGGATGGCCGATGCAGCCGCGGGACCCGGGCCGGAGCGAGCTCTGGAAGCGATCCGACCTTCCCCTCGCGCGCAGCGCGAAAGCTCCTCCTTCCCCGAGCTTCCCTGCGAGCGCAGGCCCGGGTCCCGCGCCACCCGCCCACGACCCAACTCCTCCCACCCCCCCTCGATCCATCCAGAACCCGCCGTCCACAAAGCGGGATTCAGTAAAGAACGACCCCTTCAGTGTAAATATGCGGGACCGACCCCTTTTCGATGCAGCAGCGGGACCCGGGCCGGAGCGAGCACTGGAAGCGATCCAACCCTCCCCTCGCGCGTAGCGCGAAAGCCCCTCCTCCCCCGAGCTTCCCTGCGAGCGCAGGCCCGGGTCCCGCGCCCCCCGCCCACGACCCAACCCCTTCCAACCTGACCCGCCGCCCCACCCTTTCTGCTCGCTTCACCCCGGCCGCCCCGTTAATTCCTTCCCCGTCATGAGTTCGCAAGTTCCCGCCGACCTGAAATACGCCAAGTCCCACGAATGGGCCCGCATCTCCGGTGACACCGCCGTCATCGGTATCACCGACCACGCCCAGCACGAACTCACCGACATCGTCTTCGTGGAACTCCCCGCCATCG